>SYFT01000001.1 GCA_005799825.1 Acidobacteriota bacterium
CGGCAGGTGGGCGTGATCGACATGCAGGGTCGATCGGCCGCGCACACCGGAAAGCAGAACGGCGTGTGGGCGGGCAGCAAGCAGGGTCTCAACTACACGGTGCAGGCCAACATCATGGTGGGGCCCGAAGTCATCGAGGCCGTCGCAGCCACGTTTGAGGCCACCGATGGCGCAGGGATGCCACTGGCCGAGCGGATGATTCTGGCGCTCGAGGCGGGATACGCCAAGGGCGGCGATCGACGATGGGGATTATTGCAGTCGGCGGCGATCAAGATCGCCGACCCGAACAATTCCGGCCGCGGCGGCGATCACATTGCGCTCGCCATCGAAGTGGGCGAACACGCGAACCCCGTGGGCGAGATGAAGCGCATCTACCTGACCACCGCACGTCGTCTGGGCTACCGCGAGTTTTCTCGCGTGGAAGGCGCCGACGTCATCGAACTCAAGCGGATGCTCCACACTCTGGGCTACTGGCGTCCAACGCTCGCCGCGTTTCCCGATCCCGCACCGGCCCGCGAGTACGGCGTGTTCGACGAAGAAACAATTGCGGCCGTGGACAAGTTCCGCGCCGACAACGCGATGACCTACCAGGGCAACGCGCCCGGCCTGGTAGACGCGCGCTTCATCGACGCGCTTCGCGCTGCGTATTTCAAGAAGAAGCGCGGCGGCTAGGCCTTGAGAATCAGGCCGGGCTGTTCTTCAAGCCCGAGGCCAACACAATCACTTTTCTTTCTTGTAGAACGCCGACTGGAACTGCTCGATCAGGCGCTTCATCTCGATCGCGTCACTCTTGCTGTGACCGTGGCAGACCACGGGGTTGTGGCCCCCGGTGGTTTCGATGAACACGTCCGAGAACAGGATGTTCGTATCGATCCTGATCGATGAGACGTGCGACAGGTGAATCGACGCTTCCAGCTTCCCAATCCACTGCGGCGTGAAATGCGTCACGCTCGACTGCGAGATCACCACCTGGGTGGGGAACAGCCGATTACCCTGGCTCAGGCGGCTGGCGCGAAACACATGCTCGCCCGGCAGCGCGCGGCCCTTCCAGAGGATGTACCAGGCCAGAAGCACCAGGAACACCGCCAGGCCGATGGCGATGTAGGTGAGTAGAGACGTCGAATCCGTGGGCAGGGTGTCCATAACGTTGTGGCGGCCAATTATTGCGCATAATGGGCGCGTGTTTCGCCGCCATTTCCTTCCCCTTCTGTTGTGCCTGCCGGCCTGCACCTCCTACGGCCCGGTGGACGTCGTGGAATTCAGCGCCCAGGATGCTCAGGTGGCCATGGCCGCCGGTACGCTCTTGTCGAGGACGCTGACCCAGTCATACCTCGACCGCATCGCCAGGGTGGACGACGCGGGGCCGATGCTGAACGCCGTGATCGAGGTCAATCCCGCGGCGATCGCCGAGGCCGACGCGCGGGACGCCGAGCGGGCTGCGGGCCGCGTGCGGGGCCCCCTGCACGGCATCCCTGTGCTGCTGAAAGACAACATCGATGTGGCGGGGCTGGTGAATTCCGCAGGCTCACTCGCCATGGCCTCCCATCGTCCCGCGAAGGACGCGTTCCTGGTGACGCAACTGCGAGAAGCGGGGGCCGTCATTCTCGGCAAGACCAACCTCAGCGAGTGGGCCAACGTCCGATCCACCCGATCGTCGTCAGGTTGGAGTTCGCGGGGAGGCCAGACGAAGAACCCTTACGCCCTTGACCGGAATCCGTGCGGCTCAAGCTCAGGCACGGGTGCGGCCATCGCTGCAAGCCTCGGCGCCATCGGTGTGGGCACTGAAACCGACGGCAGCATCATTTGCCCGGCGTCGGTGAACGGCCTGGTTGGATTAAAACCGACGGTGGGACTAATCAGCCGCGGCGGCATCATTCCCATTTCCATTTCCCAGGACACAGCGGGGCCGATGGGACGGACGGTGTCTGACGTGGCCATGCTGCTGAGCGCCATCGCGGTTGTGGATGATGCGGATCCCGCAGGGCCGGCGTCTGCCGATCATCGCCCTGCCGACTACTCCGCATTCCTGTTGTCAGATGCGTTGCGCGGCAAGCGCATCGGTGTGCTCCGTCAGGCGATGGGGTATCACCCGGATGTGGATGCCGTCATGGCGAACGCGCTTGATGTCGTTCGGAAACTCGGCGCGGAGGTGATCGACGTGAAGATCCCCAGCTACAACCAGTGGAACGACCCGGAGTTCGAGGTGCTGCTGTACGAGTTCAAGGACGGGCTCAATTCGTATTTGAAGTCATCCGGCGCGCCGGTCGCTTCGCTGGAGGCGTTGATGGCATGGAACACGGCACATGCCGCCGAGGCGATGCCGATCTTCGGCCAAGAAATCTTCGCGCAGGCGCAGGCCAAGGGGCCGCTGACCGATGCGGCCTATTTGAAAGCGCGAGACGATGCGCGCAGGCTGGCGGGGAAGGAAGGCCTGATCGCGGCGATGGACCAGTTGACGCTCGACGCCGTCATCGCGCCGAGCATGTCGCCCGCATGGAAGACCGACCACGTGCTGGGCGATCACTTCGTCGGTGCGGGCCATGGTGTGGCGGCCGTGGCCGGCACGCCGAGTCTGACCGTGCCTGCTGGTGATGTGGCTGGCCTTCCGGTGGGAGTGACATGGATGGGCCGCGCGTGGAGCGAGGCCGGCCTGATCAGTTTCGCCTATACGTTTGAGCAGGCCACTCAGGCACGGCGGGCGCCGAAGTTCGCAAGAGGGAGTCAGCGATGACGAAGGCATGGTCCGTCTCCCAGAGCCTTCTCATCGCCGGCGCGCTCCTGACCGGATGTAACGCGCAACCGTCAGGGCCGCCGCCCGACCGCGTGTTCATCAACGGCCGCATCTGGACGGGCGACGCTCGGATGCCCGAGGCGCAGGCGATGGCGACACGGGGCGACCGCATCGTGGCGATCGGGCTGAACCAGAACATCGGGGCGCTTGCGGGCGACGCCACAGAGGAAATTGATTTGGGCGGCCGGCGCGTTGTGCCCGGTTTCAACGACGCACACTGGCATTTGCCCACGCGGCGCACGGCAGATCTCATTGATGCCGTTCACTTCAGGGAGATACAGCGTCGCCTCCGCGAGTTCGCGGCTACGCTGGGCCCTGACGAGTGGGTCACCGGCCGTGGGTGGGGGCCGTCGGATTTTCCCGACAATCAAGCCCATCGCCGCTATCTCGATGAAGTGTTTCCTGACCGTCCGGTGCTCTTGACCGATCGCGATGGCCACCAGACGCTGGCCAACAGTCGTGCTCTTGCGCTGGCCAAGGTCACTCGTGCCACCCGCGACCCTGCGAACGGCCGCATTGATCGGGATGCGGCGGGTGAGCCAACTGGCCTCCTGAAAGAGTCTGCATCGTCGCTCGTGCACAGGTTGATTCCACCTGTGAACGCCGACCAGGTCTATCGCGCGCTTCTTGCTGAAATGGACAAGGCGGCCGCCTTCGGACTGACGTCGCTCCAGGTGGCGTCAGGAAGCGGGGCCTCCGGCATTGAGTACGAGGCGTATCAGCGCGCGCTGCGCGAAGGCGCCTTGAAGGTGCGCTTTCGAGTGGCGGTGCCATTTGGGCGCGATGCGACCGCGGCGCAGTTGGCGGAGTTCGTCGCACTTCGCGATCGGCACCGTGGCGGTCTGCTGACGTACGGCGTCGCGAAGGGGATGCTCGACGGCACCGTGGATGCCCACACCGCGGCCATGCTGGAACCCTACGCCACAAGCACCGACACCGGTTTGCCGATGTGGGTGCAGGGTGATCTCAATCGCGTCGTCGCTGCCTACGACAAGGCCGGACTTCAGGTGCAACTCCACGCGATTGGTGACCGCGCGATTCGGATGGCCCTTGATGCGTTCGAGCAGGCCGCGAAAGATAACGGCACCACCGGTCGGCGCCATCGAGTGGAGCACATCGAAGTGCCGGCCCTTGCGGACCTGCCACGGTTCAAGGCGCTGGGCGTCATCGCGTCCACGCAAGCGATGTTCGCCAGTCCTGACGCCATCACGCTCACGAGTTATGTGCCGGCGCTGGGGCCGGGCCGCGCCTCCCACTCCAATGCGTTCAAGTTGTTCGACGATGCGGGAGCGGTGCAGGCGTTTGGGAGCGACTATCCCGTGTTCACGATGGAAGTGATGCGCGGAGTGCATGCGGCCGTGACGCGCGAGGTGCCCGATGGCACGCCGGCGGGCGGGTGGTATCCCCAGCATCGGATCTCGGTAGCCGCGGCCGTGCAGCACTTCACAAAGGATGCGGCCTTTGCCAGTTTTAACGAAGCGGACAAAGGTACGTTGGAGGTGGGCAAACTCGCTGACTTCGTCGTGTTGTCCGACGACATCTTCACGATGCCCCCCGCACGGTTGCACGGTGTGAAGGTTGTGCTGACGGTGATGGGCGGCCGGCAGACCTTTCGGAATCCGGTGTACGCGGCCACGGCGCTGCGATAACATCGGCCGCCCGCGGGCTTGAGGAGCAGCCCGAGCTACGTGCTCGGCCCATTCCGGTCCGTAGCTCGGCCTGTTCTTCAAGGCCGAGGCGCTCGGTTGGCGCGGCGGGTATGATCCGCGCAATGAGACATCTGCTGATTGCGCTCGTGGCCGCCACAGCTTCGATCGGTTAAGCCGCCTCGCAGTTGCCAACCTGGCGGTGGGTTGACGCCACAGCCACCACCATTGGTGACACCGCGAACTGGACGAACAAAGTCGAAATGGCTGACATCAATGGCGATGGACGGCTCGATCTGTTGTTCGCGAATGGCGGGAACTACACCGAGGCCGGGCTGACTGAGCCGAATCTGGCGTTCTTGAATCGCGGTGCTGGCCAGCGGTTCGAAAACGTCAGCGCGACGGTATTTGGTCCGACGCCAGGGACCACGAGCGTCATCAAGGCGCGCGATATCAATGCGGACGGGCTCACCGACATCATCGTCGGCACACCTACTAGACTCAAAGCCGGCTGTAGCATCGCGGAGTTCGCGGACTGAGCCGCCTGAAGAAGTATCTGTCGGGCGTCCTGAAGAAGAGGCTGACACCCTTGCGAATGCCGCGGACAAGATCCCGCCCAGGAGTCTTCGACATGTGCAGCCGGAAAAGGTGGTTACGTACGAGTTGCAACCTCAGTCTGCCTGTTAAGGATGCTTGAGCAGCAGTTTACCCCCAGCCGGGCTAACAGGGAGCGGGTGTGTCCCACCGCCGAGCATCAGTGCACCTCCGCAGCGGACATCACCGTCGAGCGGCCTCTAATGTCGGCTATCGTTTGATCGTGCGAGACGTACGCGCAGTTCAGTGCAGTCTGTGCGCGGATTGTTGGCAGGAGCGCATCAATTGGATGGACGAGCGACTGCTTCTGGTGTGATCGGTTTGATAGATATTCGATCGCTCAACGCGGGATCGGCCATATTGGCCGCAGGATTCGACTTGACCCGCACGACGCGGTACCCTTCCTCTTGCAGGGCCGTCCATGCTTGCGCTCCTGAATAATCACATTTAGAGCCCGCACCAATAACAATTAGTCCCGAGCTAATAATGAGGACCGTTTGTATGCCGTTGCATCAAGGCCTCCGTATCTTATTCGTTGATCATCTTTCTTTATCCCACAATCTGTCCGCAGTCCAAATCGGCCCTAATATGACTGCGAAAGCCAAACTGATATGCGTGATGCGACCACTCGAGCTGAACGATTGCCTGAATTACTCAAATTCATTCTGCCGATATTGAATTTCTATTCTCGATGGTTTCACCGATCGCACTGGGAAGGCGCGGCGTTGATTAGTGATGGTTTGGCCGATAAGCTGCCCAGTGGCGGACTGATCGTCGCGTCGAACCATGTGTCTGGCTTGGATCCCGTGCTCTTGCAAGTTTATTGCCACCGTCCGATTCGATGGATGATGGAGCGGGAGATGATGATTCCCCTGCTAAATAGATTTTGGCGGCGGCTGACAATCATCCCTGTGGAGAAATCGAGAGGTTCTGCAGCTTTGCGCGAGGCTTGCAGACATTTGGTGAGTGGAGGAGTCATTGGAATCTTCCCAGAAGGAAAAATTGCTCGTCCGCCTGAGCGAATACAACTGTTTCATCCAGGGCTTGCGATGATCGCTCGCCGAACAAAAACTCCTGTTGCAGTTTTCTTGCTCGACGGAATTGCCCCCTGTGGAAATCCATTCTGGAGTCTCTTTCGCAGAAGTCGCGCGCGCGTGCGGCTTATGGCGGTTGTGCCGCCACCTGTAGCTGGCGAGGAATCCGCGTGGACGCTGAAATTGCGCAGCCAAATGGGCGCGGCGCTCGGTGCGAAGGTCGATGCCGAAGATGGAAGATGCGGCGAACAGGTCGCAAGCGGATAAACTCGCAAGCAACGCGGATCACCCGTATTGAAGGCATTCTCGAATGGGTGTGAGAGACGAGGGCTCTCGTCGTCGGAGACATTAATTACGAAGTCGCAGCACCGGCTGCGGATATTCCAGCGTTGTAGGCCCGCATCGGCGGTCGCTCAAGGACGCTTGAGCAGCACTTGACCTTCAGCCTGGCTGGCAGGAGGTGGGTGTGTCCGAACGCCGGGTATCGGTGCACCCGCGCGGCGGATATCACCGTCGAGAGGCCTCTAATGTCGGCTCTCGTCTGACGTCGGCTACGAGCCGTCGTTCTCGGACATCTGGACGCTCGGCATCGGCCGGTTTTCCGAGGCGCTGTGGCAGCGCATCCGCCGGTTCGGCGGCACCGCGCGAGATCGTCCGGTGCTTCCTGACGAACGCCGGCCTGACGGTCCGCGGCGAACTAGCCCTCGTGACCGAGTTGTCGCGGGCGAACGCCGGCCTCGGCAACGGCGCGATCGTCGGCGAAGGTTTTGCGACGATCGAGGGGCCTGGCGTCTATCGGCTCAGCACTTCGACCCGCACGTCCAGCGACAGATTGCCGTCAGCCACGGATACGAACGGATCACTCAGCACGAAGCCTGCGGGCGCACGAATGTCGCGCGTGTGCGCATCGAAGGGCTGAACGCCGCCGCATCAGTGGCCGATGGCGGTCCGCCCAACGTAGGCGCTCGCGCCAGCGGCGATCAGCCCCCCGATCGCCAGCGCGACCGCGACCCACTAAGCTGTGAATGGGCGATCTAGCTGGGGATGACTTGTGTCATGCTGCGGCATCTGACGCCTTTAGGAGGCCAGCTTTTTGTGCGAATTATTGACGGGTAGGGCACTTGGCTCTGGGTGTGAGAACGGCCCTTCTGGTGACTCGAGAGGCCGCTCTGATAGCTTCTTGTCAGGTGGACAGGCGGGTCTCGCTTGTCTTCCGCGACCGTAGCCCGTATTCTGTGAACACTCCCCGTGAATCCGATGCGCTCTGCCATTGAGTCTCTGCGGCGCAGCCCCGTGTTCGACGGAGTCACCGACGAGGCGATCGCGCTCATCGGTGCGTCGGTCGAGTCCGTCCCACTGCTTGGTGGCAGCGTGTTGTTCCGCGAAGGGGATGAGGGGGATGCGGCCTATCTGGTGTTCAGCGGCCGCCTGCGCGTCGATCGCGCGGGACCCGGAGGACCAATCCTCCTGCGTCAGCTGGAGCGGGGCGACCTTGTCGGGGAGTTCGCCCTGCTGGCCGGGGTGCCCCGCACCGCGACGGTGACCGCGATGCGGGACTGTGAGCTGGGGCGGTTGCCGCGCGCCCGTTTCGACGCGGTCCTCGCCGCCCACCCTGAGGTCGCGGTCGGAGTGAGCCGCCACCTCGCCAGGCTTCTCGCCGCCGCTGCGTCGCCGACCGGCGTCGGCACGAGGCATCCGGGGGTCATCGTCCTCAGAGGAGCCGTCCCTGAGGTCGATGTGTTGGCGGCGGCGGGGGAACTGACCGCCGAGCTCGGCCGGGCTGGGACCGTGACACTGGTCGATCATCGGCGCGAGGTCGAGGTCCTCGGGCCCGATGCGTTCGCCGATCGCGTCGACGGCGAGGCGGCGCTCGCCGTCGCGCGGTGGCTCCAGCAGCTGGAGCTGGATCACGCCCACGTCATCTGCGTGACGGATGAGGCCCATCCCCGCTGGTCCGCTGCCTGTCTCCGTCAGGCCGACCTGATCCTCGATCTCCTGCCGGCGGCATGCGTCGCCGAGGATCCCCCGAAGGTGACCACCGCGTTCGACACCTGCCGTCAGGAACTCCTGGTCCTACATCCCCCCGACCGTCCTCGCGTCCACGGGACGGCGCGCTGGTTCGCCCGACGTCCGTATGGCCGCTGCCACCACATCCGGCGCGGTCACGCCGGGGACTGGGCGCGCCTCGCCCGCCATCTCACCAGCCGCAGCGTCGGTCTCGCCCTCGGTGGCGGTGGGGCGCGCGGGCTCGCGCACCTTGGCCTGCTGCGTGCTCTCGAGGAGCTTGATATCCCGGTGGACGAGATCGGTGGGACGAGCATCGGCGGCGTGATCGCCGCGCAGTACGCGTCGGGGATGTCGGTCGACGAGATGGTGGCGCGGCATCGTGAAGACTGGGCTCGGTTCCATCCGCACCGAGCCTACACCCTCCCGCTGCTCGGCATGGTGCGCGTCTCGGCGGCGGAGGCGATGATGCGGCATCAATTCGGGAGCCTCGACTTCGAGGACTGCTGGCTCCCGGGCTTCACGTGCAGCGCCAACCTCTCCACGGGAGCCCGCACCTTTCATCGGCACGGCAGCGTCGCCGACGCCTGCTTGGCGACGATGTCCATCCCGGGGCTCGGCCCTCCGTACGTGATGCGAGACGGGAGTCTCCATGTCGACGGCGCGGTTGTGGACAACCTCCCCGTCGCCGGCCTCACCGCCAGCATGACGATCGCCGCGAACGTCTCCGCCCTCGACTGGCGCGCCTCGGGCTACCCGCGAACGCCGTCGCCGTGGCGCGTGCTTTGGGACCGGTGGCACTTGCGGCGCCAACCGGCGCCGTACTTCCCCTCGCTCGTCGAGACTGTGCTATCTTCAATCCTTCTCGCGGGGGCGCGCTCAGCGGAGGAGGCCCGGCAGCTTAGTGACCTCCACCTCGATGTCCCGGCCGGCGAGATCGACCTCTTCGCCTGGGATCGTCTTGACACCGCGATGGCGATCGGCCATCGGCATGCGCTTGAGCATCTCGCCCCGTGGTGGGCAGCCCGGCATCCAACTTCCCCAAGGTGACGTCCATGCATATCAGCGTTGGTAAGAAGCTCCTGATCGGAGCCTTCGGCATCCTGAATCGCGTCGTGCCGTGGCACCGGCTCCCGCGATGGATCGGCCTTCTGAACCTCGTCGCGCTGCGCGACCAGCTGCGGGTCCACAACCTCGTCGACACCTACCCGTCGCTCGACGCGTACGGCGACGCCGCGCGCTGCCCGATGGAGCATTCCAAGCACCTCGCCGTCCGCCACTCGGACGGGAAGTTCAACGACCTGGAGCGGCCGCTCATGGGATGCGCCGGGATGCGATTCGGTCGTAACGTCACGCGGCATCTGACCCAGGCGCCGACCGCCGAGGCGCTCCTCACGCCGAACCCGCGGCTCATCAGCGAGCGCCTGCTGCGCCGCCGCGAGTTCAAGGCCGCGGAGTCGCTCAACCTCCTCGCGGCCGCGTGGATCCAGTTCATGGTGCACGATTGGTTCGGACACTATGACGACGACCACCACGTCGACGTGCCGCTCTGTGAGGGCGACAACTGGTCCGACGGGCGGATGCGCGTCCATCGCACGAAGGCGGACGCGCCGATGGCCGACATCGACCGCACGCACCCCGCCTACCAGAATAAGAGCACGCCCTGGTGGGACGGCTCGCAGATCTACGGGTCGACCGAGGCCGAGACGACCGCCCTCCGCGGCAAGGCGAAGGACGGCAAGCTCCTCGTCGAGGACGGGCACGTCGACCACTTCCTGCCACGCGATCATCGGGGGATCCCGCTCACGGGTTTTTCCGACAACTGGTGGACCGGGCTGGAACTCCTGCACACGCTCTTCGCGCTCGAGCACAATGCGATCTGCGACGAACTCCGCCGGCACTATCCGGACTGGAACAGCGACCAGCTGTTCGATACGGCGCGGCTTGTGAACTGCGCGCTCACGGCCAAGATCCACACCCTCGAATGGACGCCTGGAATCCTCGCCCATCCGGCGGTGCAGCTGGGGATGAAGAGCAACTGGTGGGGCGTCGCCGGGGAGACACTGCGGCGCTATTGGGGACGCGTCTCGACGAACGAGGCGGTCTCGGGGATCCCAGGCTCGCCGACGGAGATGCACGGCGTGCCGTATTCCCTGACCGAGGAGTTCGTCGCGGTCTACCGTCTGCACTCGCTCCTACCGGATACGGTGCGGTTCCACTCGCTCGATACGGGTCGGCACGCGGTCACGCTGTCGATGAACGACATCATCTTCGAGCGGGCGCGCCGGCCGATGGAGCACGGGCTCACCTTCCAGGACCTCTTCTATTCGTTCGGCATCGCCAATCCCGGCGCCATCACTATCCACAATTATCCGGACTTCCTGCGCAACATCGTGTTGCCGGATGGCAAGCATCTGGATATGGCGACGGTGGACATCCTGCGGGACCGCGAGCGCGGCATCCCGCGCTACAACGCCTTTCGGCGCGCGTTCCACATGCGTCCGGCGAAGACCTTCCTCGACCTTACCGGCGGCGACGCTGCGCTCGCGGCGGAGCTGGCCGAGGTCTACGGCGACGTGGAACAGGTCGACCTGCTCGTCGGGAACCTCTGCGAGCCCCTGCCGCAGGGCTTCGGCTTCAGCGACACCGCATTCCGGGTCTTCGTGCTGATGGCCTCGCGACGCCTCAACGCCGACCGCTTCCTCTCTGGGGATTTCTCGCGCAAGGTCTATACGCAGGCCGGGCTCGACTGGGTGCAGAGCAACACGATGGTGGACGTGCTCATCCGGCATTTCCCCGACCTTCGGGCCACCCTGCGCGGCGTCCCGAACGCCTTCGCCCCGTGGGGGGTGGTGGGCGAGGGGCGCGTTGCGGCGGCGCAGGCGGCCGCTGGGGGAGCGGCCTGATGGGCGACCTCCACCACCGGCATCACGCGCCGCGCCCCCTCCGGCTCCGGTCGTTCGCCGAGGTGCTGCGGGAGCTCGAGCATCTCGATGCCGCGCGCGACGCCTTCGTCACGCCCGGCTGGGCGGTGCCGCACACGCTCGACCACTGCGCTCGCAGCATCACGCATTCGCTGCACGGCTTCCCGGTGCTGAAGCCCGCGGCCTTCCGCGCCACCGTGGGGCCGGTGATCTTTCGCGTCTTCGATGCGATGGGCCGGATGCGGCACGACCTCCTGCAGGAGATCCCCGGGGACTCGGCGTCGCCGCCGGCACGCACCTGGGAGGAGGCGCTGACGCTCGTCCGTGAGCGGATCCACGCCTTCGACCGTTGGACTGGTCCGCTGCAGCCCCACTTCGCGTATGGTCGGCTTTCCAAGGCGCAGTACGAGCGGGCCCACAGCATGCACGTCGCCAATCACCTGGCCATGTGGCACTACACGGTTTGACAGTGCGCACGCCCGACCGCTCAGTCCCGCACGTGCTCTGCCTCGGCGGTGGCTATGTCGCCATCTATCTCGCACGCGCCCTCCGCGCACGGGTCCGCGCTGGCCAGGTCCGGCTCACCGTGGTGAGCACCGAGAACTTCCAGTGCTTCCACGGCCTCGTGCCGGAGATGCTCACGGGAACGCTGCAGCCCACCGATGTGCTGAGCCCGGCGCGGCTCCTCTTCGCGCCTGGGGATTTCGTGAACGCCGAGGTCGAGGCCATCGACCTGGCGGCCAAGCAGGTGACGGTCGCGCGGCAGCTCGACGGGCGCTCGCTCCCGATCGCCTACGACCATCTCGTCCTCGCGCTCGGCTCGACGGAGCATCTCGGGCGCTTCCCTGGGCTCGCGGAGCATGCGCTGCGCCTCAAGTCGTACTCGGCGTGCTTTGCCGCGCGGAACCAGTTTGTCGAGATGCTCGAGCTCGCCGATATGGAGCCCGACCCGGTGGAGCGCCGGCGTCTCCTCACCTTCGTCGTCGTGGGCGGAAGCTTCGCGGGATGCGAGGTAACGGGTGAGCTCAGCGAGTTCCTCCCGTTCGTCGCCAGGAAGCACTTCCCGAACATCGACGTTGCGGAGATTCGCATCGTGCTGGTAGCGGCTACTCCGACGCTCCTGCCCGAGCTCAGGATCCGGGAACCCTGGACCTCCGCTTACGTCGAGCGCGCCTTCGCTGCCGACCCGCTGATTGAGGTGCGTCTGAACACCAAGCTTGCGTCGGCGTCTTCCGAGGAGGCGATTCTGTCGGACGGGACGCGAGTCCCGACGCGGACCGTCGTGGCGTGCGCTGGGATGTCCGCGGTGCCCGTCGTCATGGGGCTTGAGGTGGAGCGGAACGCGCAGCAGCGCATTGTGACCGACCGCTTCGCGCGGGTGCTCGGCCACGAGGACCTCTGGGCCGGCGGGGACTGCGCGGCGGTGCCGCTCGCGGATGGCGGGATCGCTCCGGGGCTCGCGATCTGGGCGATGACTGTCGGCCGGCTAATCGGTCGCAACATCGGAAGGGTCCTCGATCGAGCCGAGCTCGAGCCCTACCGCTTCACGGGGCTCGGCGATGCCTGCGCCATCGGTCATCGCCGGGCGATCGCGAAGCTCAATGGGGTACCGATCAACCTCACCGGGACCGCGGCCTGGCTCGTCTGGCGGGGTTTCATGCTGCTTTATCTCCCGCTCTGGCAGAAGAGGGTGCGGGTGCTCTTCAGCTGGCTGATGACCGCTGTGGTGGGACGCGACATTCTGAACCTGCGCGGGGATGCCTCGATGAACGTCTCGCGCGCCCTCTTCGACGAGGGGCAGGATATCGTGCGTGAGGGTGACGTGGGGACCAGCCTTTTCCTGATCCAGGAGGGGACGGTCGAGGTGCTCAAGCGCGGCCCGGACGGTAATGAGACTCGAGTGGCGACTCTCGGCCCGGGCCAGCAGTTCGGCGAGGTCGCCGTGTTTCAGCGTGTGCGGCGTACCGCGACCGTCCGTGCGACCTCGCGGGTGCGCCTGACCCAGATCCGTCGCGAGGCCGCTGCGATGCTGGCAGGTACCAGTGTGGTCCGCGAGCGGCAGTTGGGTGGGGCGGAGGTTCCGACGCCGTCAGCGGACGAATGATCTTCGCGCTGCGTGGCGCTCCGCGTCACGCGGCGCCTGCCACGTGATCTGCGTAATGTCGGATAAGGTAGTTATTCAGGTGACGCAAATCAGACGCGCTTGCCCAGTGATCTGCAGAAGAGACTGATAAAGCCTGTTATGTCAGGCAAAAGACCCAGGTAATACGGGCGGCTCACACTCGATTTCTATAAGCGCAATGTCATCGAGGGACTGTTTCTGAGCAGCGGCATCATCCGCCGCGCGGACTACACGATGGAGCCGGTCATCGAAGTTGCGCGGAAGCTGCGCGAGGGGCATCACTTTCGCGGCGACATCCACCGCAAGACGATTCCTGAAGCGTCGCCCGCGCTCATCGCCAAGTTAATTGCCGAGAGCAGAGGACGCGTTGACTACATGCTTCGCACGGGAGTCTGCCCCATCAGGCTCGCACCGAAGAGCGCCTATTTCGATTCGCTCCGCGACCTGAGCGCGCCACCACCGCCGGAGATTTCATCAAAGAACGAATGGAGGGCGTCAAGAAGCAGCACTTGCCCAAGAAGTGTTGCGCCGCCTGCGGCCGCCCGTTCAATTGGCAGAAGAAGTGGGAGCGAGTGTGGAACGAGGTGAAATACTGCAGCGACCGCTGCTGAATGGTGAAAAGGAAAGCGCGCGGGCTGACCAAGTGCCAACGAAGCAAGGCCGTGGCCTGGCGGGAACTCGGCCGGTCTTGGTGTGGTGGTTACTCGCGTCAGTCTACGGGGAGAAATGCCCACAGCGCCGGCCGGCCACAGTTACAGTGTACGGCTCGCCCGAGTAGCCCACCACCCGCGAGGCCGAGGTAAACCGCCGTGCGAGCCGCGTCCCACGCGCCGAGTCTGTGGCGAGCCATTGCTTCGTCACGATTCTGAACGCTGGGGATTGGGTGAAAAATCGTTTCGACCAGCGCCGGCCGCTGAGGCTCGTCGTCCTGGTGGGCGTCGAGCGCGCGGGCAGTCGCCTTCGCCAATGTCTCAGAAACGCCAGCTGAGTGTACGTAGGTGTCCAACTCCGCGACCCCGCGCCGGCTGACCGTCGGCAAGATCAGCAGTCCAACAAACGACCACAACGTGAACCACAGACTGAGTTCGACCGTCCCGCCGGCGGTGCCGAGCCGGTCTGGACCGACCATGGCAGCCGATAACCCTGTTCCTAGAAGTGTGAAGGCGAGTGCCAGTGCCCGGCCGCGCCGCCAAGTGCCGCTGGTTCCGGCCAGTTGGCGACGAAGCCGAACATAGGCGAGCTGTGCCGGGGTCAACGACGATTGCCATCGCGCCGGGATCACAATCAGCCGTGGCCTCACGACGCCAAGCACTCCGCCGGTAAACCCCTCGTCGTCGCTCGATACAACCAGGTCCGAAAGTGGATCGGCCGAAGACTCGACACCCAAACGAGCGAACGACCTTGCCACGGTCATCCGCCTCCAGAGGAGCAGGAATGACAGAACCGCCCCTGCGACGACCACTCCCCAGACATTGCCGAGCCGACCGCCGGCAAGGAGTGCGACCAGGCATACAAACACGACGCCGGCATAGACCACCACCCCCCGAAGTAGTCGTCCGAGGAAAGTTCGCCGCCCGTGGCCGGACCGGCCGTACCACACAGGTAACAGATACCCGCCGAACAGATCGAAAGGCAGCTGAATGGCCGCGTGCGATGCCGCATAAGCGGCCAAGGCAAGCAAGGTCGAGCCGAGACCGGGACTGACCAGCTTGTCCACCGCAGCCGGCAACCCGGAAACGAGGGCGCCGGTTGCGAGCGACACGATTGAACCAACGGCCGTGATGCCGACCCACAGCCGCGCCCGACCGTATCCAGGGACGCGGTCATCGGACGGGGCATTCGTTATCGGTGGTGCCGTTGACATGGCAACTACGGTGATTGGTGAAGGGCTTTGAGGGCGACTCTGGCCGCCTCCCAAAAGGGGAAGAACCCCTTGGTCGCCAGCGGAAAGAAAACAAGATCGTGAGCGCGGTCGGCGTAGCGAAGCGTCACCCCGGTCTGCGCCAGTTCACCGGCGAGCTCAGCCAGCGCCGTGGCGACAAATCCGGTCAGCGGCCGGTACGCCCACACCTCGACCGCCCCGTTCGCCTGGCACCATTCGGACACTTCGTCGGGGCGCTGGGCGGGGGTCACGGTGTGAACGCGGGTGTCGGCATCGGCACATGCGCCGGCCACCCACCTCGCGACCAACTCGCTGGGGGAATGGTGCGGCCGCTTCGTGACCGCATATCGAACAGCAGACACCCGAGCCCAGCCGTCGGGTAGCGGCCCGCAGTCCTCGTCGTGCAGGACCACCCCCCGCGGCCGTACTTCAGCGGCATCGGGTCCGAGAGCGGGCCTCACCGCGGCGATTCGAGCGAGACCATCGTCTGGTAGCGGCCGGGCCGACTCGTCGAGCTCACCCGGCTGCGGCAACCATCGGCCGCTCGTGTACCTGGCGATGTTGTCGGCGCGGGCCAAGTAGTGCTTGCCCGGCGTCTGAAGACCGGCTACCCATCGCCACGACAGGGTGTTGGACGCCGGGTCGCCGTCCAGAAGATGATCGAGAAAAAAACGGGCGCC
>SYFT01000100.1 GCA_005799825.1 Acidobacteriota bacterium
GCCGATCGCATGCTCGACATGGGCTTCCTGCCGGAGATTCGCAAGATCCTCAGGCAGCTTCCGTCCAAGCGCCAGACCCTGTTTTTCAGCGCCACCATGCCGCAGCCGATCATCCAGCTGACGCACGAAATGCTGAAGGACCCGGCGCGCCTGCAGATTGAGCGCAAGGCTGCGCCCGCCGTGGGCATCACGCAGGCCGTCTATCCGGTGTCGCAGGAACTCAAGTCGCAGTTGCTGCTCACGCTCCTCCAGCGCGGGGAGATGGACGATGCGCTGGTGTTTACGCGGACGAAGCATCGTGCGAACCGGTTGGCTGACTTCCTCATTCGGAACAAGATCAACGCCGATCGCATTCACGGCAACCGGTCGCAGCCGCAGCGCATGGCGGCGCTTGCCGCGTTCAAGAACGGCAGCGTGCGTGTACTGGTCGCCACCGACATCGCTGCGCGAGGCATCGATGTGCAGGAGTTGGGCCACGTCGTGAACTTCGACGTGCCGCTCGTGCCTGAGGACTACATCCACCGCGTCGGTCGTACCGCACGGGCCGAGGCCACGGGTGATGCGTTCACGTTTGTGGCGCCGCAGGAGGAGTCGGACTTGCGCAGCATCGAGGCGGCCATCCACAAACGGCTGCCGCGGGTGACGGTGCCGGACTTCGATTACAACGCGAGGCCGGCGGCGGCGCTCGAGATTCCCCTGGCCGAGCGCATCAAGGCCATTCGCGAACGCAAGGCGGGCGAGCGTGCACGCGCGGCCGACAAGCAGCGGCGTCGCGGTGGCAGTGGTGGCGGCGCCCACGCGCCGCGATCGGGTGGCCCGTCGGGGTCGCGCTCTGGCGGCGGATCGTTTCCGCCCCGGCGTCCCGGCGGCGGTTCGTCACGCGGACCCGCACGTCGTAGACCATAGAGCGTTTTTCGTTTGCGTGTAGCGGTCACTCGAGCTTGAGAACCAGCCCGAGCTACGTCCCAGATCGATATCCGCTTGTGCGTAGCCCGACCTTCCCGCACGTAGCTCGGCCTGGTTTTCAAGGCCGAGGCCTGCACGCAAACGAAAAACGTTGCCTGGGGTCTGCCCGCCGAAGTGCCGGAGTCGAATCGCCCGGTGCCGCGCAGCGCGGCCGGACGCCTGCGCGATGAGTGATGTGGTGCCGACTTCAAGCGCCTGCGTGGCGGCTAGCACGATGAACGCGACGTTGCTTCCAATGCCGGGAGCCGTGACGGCCGTGGTGACGAGATGTCCCACCCAGTAGAGGTCCACCAGCACGGAAAACGTCTGCAGGACCATCCCCGCCAGCATCATCGCCGTCGTGTTCAGCAGATGCCGCGACAGCGAACCGGTCGTCAGGTCGTTCATGAATGCGCCCTGACCATGAACTTAGGACCCTGGACTCTGGACCGTTACTGGGGCTCCAAATGTTTCCCCGGCATCAAGTGCTCGACAACGTACTCGCGCACCGCGTCTTCCACACTCGTGGCCGCCGCCGTGTAGCCCGCAGCGCGGATCTTGGTGACGTCCGCGCGCGTGTCGTACTGATACGCCTTCGCGATGGAGTCCGGCATGTCGAAGTACTCGATGACCGGCGGCCGATCGAGCGCGGCGAAGATGGCGCCCATCAGATGATTCCAGTCGGTTGACACGCCGCTGCCCACGTTAAAGATGCCGTGGTGTTCCGGATGATCGAGCAGCCACAGCGTCATGGCCACGGCGTCTTTCACATACAGGAAATCGCGTCGCTGACCGCCGTCCGGAAACTCGGGCCTGTCGCTCTTGAAGAGCCTCACGCGCCCGGTGTCGCGAATTTGTTCGTACCCCTTGCACACCATCGAGCGCATGTCGCCCTTGTGCCACTCATTCGAGCCGTAGACGTTGAAGTACTTCAACGACGCGATCGAGTCTAGCGCTCCGTTGTCGCGCGCCCACAGGTCAAACTCATGTTTGGACCGCGCATACAGATTCAGCGGCTTCAACGTGTCGAGCCGAGCGTGGTCGTCCGAATACCCCTCGGCGCCGTCGCCGTAGGTGGCGGCGCTGCTGGCCTGGATGAACCGCGCACCGCCGTCCATCGCGGCCTGGCACAACGTCTTCGAATACGCCAGGTTGTTCTGGCGCAGGTAATCCCAGTTGATTTCCGTCGTACTGCTGCAGGCGCCCAGATGAATCACCGCGGCCAGGCGGCCCTTATAGGCTCCGCGTGCCATGGCCGCGAGAAACTCGTCGTGACACAGGTACGCGCTGTATCGCAGGGGCTTGAGGTTCGGATAGCGGTGGGCGGACAGGTCGGTGTCGACACACAGGATGCCGCGTTCGCCCCGTTGATTCAGCCCCCAAATCACCGCACTGCCCAGGAAACCCGCTGCGCCGGTGACTGCAATCATGGCGTTGATTATAGGCGCGGCCCCGACGTGCGATACATTCTCGGACACCATGAGAATATTGCGGCGATTCGGAATGTGCGCGGTGCTGGCCTTTGGGGCAATCGCTGCGGTCGGCGGGACCCAGGCCGCGCCGCCCCAGGCGCCAGCCCAGGAATACCTGCTGAAGCCCGCTCGGGCCTTCGACGGTAACCGCGTGCGGGAAGGCTATGTGGTGCATGTGCGCGGCGAGCGAATCGTCGCCGCGGGGCCCGCTGCCGAGGTGAACGCCCCTGGCGCGGAAGTGATGGACCTTCCCGGCATGACGCTGCTGCCGGGTTTGATCGATGCGCACTCACACGTCCTGCTGCACCCCTATAACGAGGCCCCGTGGAACACGCAAGTGCTCAACGAACCGCAGTCGCTGCGGGTGGCGCGAGCCGTCAATCACCTCAAGGCCACGCTTGAAGCGGGCTTCACGACACTGCGGGATCTGGGCACCGAAGGGGCCGATTACGCCGACGTGGGGTTGAAGCAGGCGGTGGCGCAGGGCATCATTCCCGGCCCGCGCCTGCTCACCGCCACACGGGCGCTGATCGCCACCGGCAGCTACGCTCCAAAGGGCTTTGCCCCCGAGTGGTCCATTCCCCAGGGTGCGCAGGAAGCTGACGGCGTGGATGCGCTCGTGCGGGCCGTGCGCGAACAGATTGGCAAGGGCGCAGACTGGATCAAGGTCTATGGCGACTATTCCTGGGGACCGCGCGGTGAAGCGCAACCCACCTATTCCCTCGAGGAACTTCGCCTCATCGTCGAGACTGCCCGCAGCAGCGGACGGGCCGTGGTGGTGCATGCATCTACACCAGAAGGCATGCGGCGCGCGGTGCTGGCGGGCGCCGAGACGATTGAACACGGCGACGGCGGCACCCCGGAGGTATTCAAGCTGATGGCCGAACGAGGCGTCGCACTCTGCCCGACCCTGGCAGCCGGAGATGCCGTGGCCCAGTACGCCGGCTGGAAGAAGGGGACTGGCCCCGAGCCCGCTCGCATCACGCGTAAGCGCGAAAGCTTCAAAGCCGCATTGGCCGCCAACGTGAAGATCGCGAGCGGTTCGGACGTCGGGGTCTTCGCCCACGGCGACAACGTCCGCGAACTCGAACTGATGGTGGCCTACGGTATGCGCCCGATCGACGCCCTACGCTCCGCCACGTCAATGGACGCCGATGTGCTGCACATGGAAACCCAGATCGGCCGCATTGCGCCCACCCTGCTGGCCGACCTCGTTGCGGTCACCGGCGATCCGACGATGGATATCAGTGCACTGCGGAAGGTGTCGCTTGTGATGAAGGGTGGGCGCATCGTGCGCCGGTAGGATGGCCGTGCGCTTGCTGCTCGCCGCAGTGCTGTCGGCGATGATCCCTGCCTCGCCAGCGGCGCTGGCTCAGAACCCCGTGGTGTGGTCGATTGAACGCGCCGACAGCGCGACCCTCAAGGCGGGAGCCACGTTCACAGTGCTGGTCAAGGCCGAGATCGAATTCGGCTGGCACCTCTATGGAACGACGCAACCATCGGGCGGGCCAGTTGCGACACAGGTGTCGGTGGCGGACAACGCGCCGTTTTCCCAAGCCGGCACACTCGGTGCTGAGACCACCATCGAAGGTTTCGATCCGAACTTCAACATCGTCACGCAGTATTACGACGACCACACGGTCTTTCGTGTGCCGATGAGAATTGCCGCAACAGCCAAAGACGGCTGGTACACGCTGACGGTGAATGCGCGCTACCAGAGCTGCAACGACACGTTGTGCATTCCGCCGCGGACGCAGGCGCTGCGACTGGCAGTGGTCGTGGGTAACCCTTCAGCCCTGCCGCCGCCCGCTCCCACGGCGGTGTCGCCTGAGCCTCCCGGTGCGGCATCGGCTTCGGCTCCAGCACCCGTTACCGGCGAGGCCACACCTGTCGCGACACGCAGGAAGGTGCCGGACCTCGCCGCGGCCGATGCGGCGACGACGCTGAGCGCGTATGTGGGGTTGGCGGCACTGATGGGCGCGCTGTCGTTGCTGACGCCTTGCGTATTTCCCATGGTGCCGATCACGGTGTCGTACTTCACGAATCGGGCAGGCCGCAGCCGTCGCGATTCAATCGCGCATGCACTGGTCTATGGCCTTGGCATCGTGCTCACGTTCACCGCGCTCGGTTTCGCGCTGGCGATCCTGTTCGGCGCGTCTGGACTGAATCAATTCGCGTCCAACCCGTGGCTCAACATCGGCATCGCGCTGCTGTTTGTGACCTTCGCGTTCAGCCTGTTCGGTGTCTACGAAGTGGCACTGCCGTCGCGGGTGGTCACTGCGGCGTCGAAGGCCTCTAGCGGCGGAGGGTATGGCGGCACATTGTTGATGGGCCTCGCGTTTACGCTGACGTCCTTCACCTGCACCGCGCCGTTCCTGGGCACGCTGCTGGTGGTGGCGGCGCAGGGAGACTGGCAGTGGCCGATGGCCGGCATGCTCGCGTTTTCCGCTGTGTTCGCGTTGCCGTTCGTGGCGCTGGCACTTGCGCCGCGCCTGCTTGCGTCGCTGCCGCGATCGGGCTCGTGGCTCGTGGGCGTGAAGGCCACGATGGGATTGCTCGAACTTGCCGCCGCGATGAAGTTCATCTCCAACGTGGATTTGGTATGGGGCTGGGGCATCTTCACGCGCGACGTTGTCTTGATCACCTGGATCGCGATTGCCGCCGTGCTGGCAGTGTATCTGGCAGGCCTGGTCCGGCTCGGCCACGCTCCCCGGATGAGTCGCCCGGGGTTCGGACGGATGGTTGCCACGGCCGCCGCCGTCACGCTCGGCGTCTGGCTCGCGCTCGGCGTGTCAGGCCGGCGACTGGGTGAACTGGAAGCGTTCCTGCCGCCCGCTGACGCCGCGCACCTGGCGGAGGGCGGCGAGCTGCCGTGGATCGTGAACGACTACGACGCCGCGCTCGCGCAAGCCGCCGCCACTGGCCAGCGCATCCTCGTGGACTTCACCGGCTACACCTGCACCAACTGCCGGTGGATGGAAGCCAACATGTTCCCGCGGCCCGAGGTGGCGCGCGAAATGTCGCACTTCGTGCGCGTGCGGCTTTATACAGACGGGCAGGGGGCGCTCTACGAACGCTTCCAGAAGATGGAGGAAGACATGCTCGGCACCGTCGCGTTGCCGTATTATGCGGCGCTTGAGCCAGACGGCCAACCAGTGGTGGCGTTTGGAGGGCTGACCCGCGACGCGCAGCAGTTCGTCCGGTTTTTGCGACGCGGGCTCACGGACGCGGGTTAGCGCACGTCGGCGCGCGCCGCCTGCAGAATCTTGCGGTTCGGCGCCTGCACAAATGCGACGGCGACGAGTTCCTCGGGGTTGATCTTCGTCATCGCCCGGTCTTCGGCGGCGAACGTCTGGGGAGCGCCGGCGGCGGCGCCACGGCGGCGCGCGATGTCTGTCGCCAGGCTTCGCGTGATCGACTGGCCGATCGCCGCCAAGTCAAACGTGTACTGCACCGAGCCGGTCGCGGTGATCGGGAGGCCCTCTGCCTTGTCGCCCGAGACGCCGCGCACCACCATGTGGTGGCTGCGGATACCGTTTTCACCTCCGAACATCAGCTGCTTCTCGGCGAGCACCACCACCAACTTGAGGTCGGTGGCGTTCGCCGGTAACTTCGAGACGTCGGCGGTGACCATCACCTTGGTGCCCTGAATGGTCGCTCGCACCGAGACGGCGGCGTCCGAGGCCACTTCGAGGGCGCGGTCGATCAAACCGACGTACTTCTCGTACACCTCGGGCGCACGGTTCCTGCCGCCTCCGCCCAGATTCTCTCCAGCCGGATTCGCCGCCATCCCCCCACTGATTTGCATCGTCGGCACGCCGTTCACACCGTAGAACAGCCGGCGCGCGTTGCTCTCGGGGGTAGTCATCGGATCCGGGCCGGGGATGTGCACGTGGTAGGCCAGCTGAATCACGTCGTCGTCGGCGTAGCGGTCGAGGGTGGTGTCAAACGCGAGGTCGGCGGCCACGCACGGCGGGCAGGCGGAACCTGTGAACATTTCGAGCATCACCACCCGGTCGGTGCGTCGCGCGGTCGGCACGTAGGGTTCGGCCTTCATCATCTTTGGCAGAGCGCGATACCGCTCGTTGATGCCGTTGTCGAGCCTGGCTTCCAGCGCCGGCGTCATCACATCGGAGTTGCTGTGTTGCTTCGCGTATAAAGTGCGTAGGGCTTCGCCATCGGCGCCGCGCAGGAATGAGAGCGCTGCCGCTTTCATGTAGTGGTCGAGCGCCTCGGCCACCGCGCCCCGGTCGTGCTCGAGTTTGGCCAGCGAGATCAGGGCGCCCGGCAGCAGCGGATCGCGGCCGACCGCATCAAGGAGGATCGTTTCGGCTCTGGCGGGTTCGCCTTTGTACAGGTTCGTGAGTGAACTCAGCGCGGCCATGTTCACAGGCGCCGTCTTGATCACGTCCAGCAGGAAGCTCGCGGCCCTGGCTCGCTCATTGCGCTCGACATACAGGCTCACGAGCGCCGCGACGGCCGCGGGTGACTCCGATGCCGCTGCGCGGTACTCCACTTCGGCGCGGGCGGGGTTGCCCCTGGCCGCGTAGAGGCGGCCCAACTGGAAACGCCCGGTCGCCCGGTTCTGGCTCGTCAGTGTCGGTGGCGCCATCGCCTCGACAAGCACCGCTTCGGCGCGGTCCAGTAGCACCTTGCGCGTCACCAGGCGCGCGGCGGCGCCGATAGTTTCCGTGAAGCGTGCGTCCGGCGTGGCGTTGGCGGGAATCCTGGCCAACATGCGACTGAGCACTTCGTTGGCCGAGTCTTCCGCATCCGGCATTTGCAGGACGGCCGACAGCACTTGTGAATCAACGGCGTTCAACAGGGACGAGCCTGGGTATCCCAGCCGGATCTTCTCGAGTGCGGTGAGCCGGTCGGCGAGCGTCGTGATGCGAAGCGCGGCGTCGAGCGCCTTCTGTTCGGGCAGCACCACGGCTGGTGCGGAGTCGTCGGACATTTCGCGCAACGACGGGTCCGGTGGAGGCGCCTGTTGGGCACGGCCCGTGGTGGTGGTCAAGCCACCGCCGAGCACGCCCACGACCACGATCAACGGCGCGACGGATCGCATGACAGACATACCGGTCCCCCTTCGGTCAACGTGATGGGCGTCATTGTAGATCACTCAGTTAGAGCCTGTTTCGTTTGCGTGCAGGCGGCCTGGTTCTCAAGGACGTAGCTCGGGCTGGTTCTCGAGCCCGAGTGACCGCTACACGCAAACGAAAAACGCTCTAGACTAGCCGGGCGATGTCCGTTGCCGCCGTGCCCAGGCCATTACGGCCACCGCTCAAGTGGGCCGGGGGCAAACGGTGGCAGGTGCCGCACCTGCGTCCCTTGTGGGAGCCACATCAACAGCGCCGGTTGGTCGAACCGTTCTGCGGCGGACTCGCGGTCGCACTGGGCCTGAGTCCTGAGCGCGCGGCCCTGAACGACGCCAATCCGCACCTGATCAATTTCTATCGATGGCTGCAGCGGGGGTTGCGCATTAACGTGCCCATGGAAAATGACGAATCCCTCTTCTATCAGAACCGGGAGCGCTTCAACGCCCTGTTGGAGGCGGACAAGGGCGAAACGAGCGAAGCCGCGTCGTTGTTCTACTACCTGAACCGAACGGGATACAACGGCCTCTGCCGCTTCAACAGCCGTGGTCTGTTCAACGTGCCTTTTGGCCGGTACGCCCGCATCGGGTATGTCACGGATTTCTCCGCCTACCGTGAGGCGTTTGCTGACTGGGTGTTTACGGTGGGCGACATCGAGGACCTTCCACTGGAGCAGAGCGATTTCGTCTACGCGGACCCGCCATACGACGTGGAGTTCACGGCGTATTCAAAGGGTGGCTTCTGGTGGGACGACCAGGAAAGGACGGCGATTACCCTGGCCAGGCATCGCGGCCCCGTAGTGCTGGTGAACCAGGCGACCGAGCGGGTGGAACGCTTGTATCGGAAGCTTGGGTTTGCGATCCGCTTTCTCGAGGCCCCGCGCCGAATCAGCTGCACGGGCGACCGCACGCAGGTGCGCGAGGTCCTGGCGACGCGCAATGTGTGACGCCCAGCGCTCTCCACGCCTCCCATGATTCGTCGTGGCTGCGGTCGTGTAAGATTTCCAGTAATCCAATATGGCTGGGCACTCCCGGATCCGAATGTGGCGCACGCTTCTCTTGGTGGCGCTCGTGTGCTGTGTGGGGACCGGTGGCGCGAGTGGTCGGGTCTCGGCGCAGGTCCAGTCGCAGTTCACCGATACCGGGACCATCCCTATTCGTGTCGTGAACGGCCGTGTGATCGTGCTGACGGACCTGGTGGGTCTTCGCTACACAAACGAAGCGAGTTTCGAGATTTCCTTTGAGTATCCGGATTCGCTGACCTTGCATCCGGATCAACATGGCTGGCTCGGGCTGGATCCCAATGACCTTGGCCTGGGCGAGTCACCGCTGATTCACATCCTCATCTCGCCCGGGATCAAGTTGTCGATTCCGGCAAAAGAAGTCGTCGCAGAGACGTCAGAAGAACGTGTGGCGTTCCAGAACGCGATGACCAAGCTTCACTCGGCCGAGATGGGTGAGCGCAAACTCAAGGGCACCATCGGCATTGGGCTCCTGAAGAAGTATTTCGTCACGCTGGATCTCGTGGAGAAGCAGCTCATTCTGGCGCCGCCGAAGGACAGCGGCGAGACGTCTGCCACGGCCGACCTCGCGGACGTCGTCATCGCGCCGTTTGAGTATGCCAACAACCGCATCCAGGTCGGTCTGAGCTACGGCGACGACCGCCGCGGCGTTCTGGCCATCGGCGGCGCGAACTACGACACCGTGATCGACTCGCGTGTGACGACGCCGTTGGGCAAACCCGCTGGTGACGTGAGTCCGCTGTTTCTGGCTGACTCGGGCACTGCGGGGAAGCGCCTCGATTTGTCGCGGTCTCTGGCCTTCCGCCCACGCGCATTTGGACTGGCCGCCATGCCAGGGGCCGACAGCCCGCTGGTCATCACCGGCGTCAACTTCCTCGAGCAGTTCCGGATCGAACTCGACTGGAACAACCAGCGCCTCGCCCTCAC
>SYFT01000101.1 GCA_005799825.1 Acidobacteriota bacterium
GGCGCGGGCGAGCTGAGGTGGCGCGGGCGGGGCCGAATCAGGCATGGTGGACAATTTCAGTGCGCGAACCGCCTTTCGCCGAGGCGTTGATGCGTTCGGCGACGATTCGCGCCGACGGTGCTGATCCTGACCCCCGTGCTGATGCCCCTGGTGTGCCACGCCGGCATCGATCCGGTCTACTTCGGCGTGTTCTTCATCATCAACAATGCCGTCGGCCTGCTGACGCCTCCCGTGGGCACGGTGCTGAATGTCGTCTGCGGCGTCGGCCTCGTGCCAATGCACGATGTGATCAAGGGCGTGTAGCCTTTCCTCGTGTCACAGTTGGTCGTGCTCGCGCTGCTGATCGCCTTCCCGGCCATCGTCATGCTGTCGCTGAAATTCCTAACGGGCTGACGTCTTTCCCTTCACGGACCGAAATCATGGACGCACTCGTCATTCACGCCCCTGGCGACCTGCGGGTCGAAGATATTCCCACCCCCGCCGTCGGCGCCGGAGAGCTTCGTGTGCGAGTGCGCACTGGCGGCATCTGCGGCTCGGACCTGCACTACTACCAGCACGGCGGCGTCGGCACGATCCGCATTCAGCAGCCGATGGTGCTGGGCCACGAGGTGGCGGGCGTGATCGAGGCGCTCGGCGCCGGTGTAACGGGGTGGTCAATCGGCGAGCGCGTCGCCGTCAACCCGAGCCGCCCCTGCGGCGTCTGCCGCTTCTGCCAGCGCGGGCTGCAGAACCACTGCCTGGACATGCGCTACTACGGCAGCGCCATGCGCATGCCGCATGTGCAAGGCACGTTTCGCCAGGAGATGGTGATCCAGGCCGGACAGGCGCACCGCCTGGCCGACGGGGTCAGCGACGCTGAGGGCGCGATGGCCGAGCCGCTGGCGGTGGCGCTGCATGCCGTCAACCGCGCCGGAGCGCTGCTGGGGCGCAAGGTGCTGGTCACCGGTTGCGGTCCGATCGGCGCCATGGTGGTGATCGCCGCACGCCGCGTCGGCGCGATCCGGATCGTGGCCACCGACGTCATGGCGCAGCCGCTGCGCAAGGTGGCCACGCTGGGCGCCGACGAGACCATCGACGTGGCCGGGCAACCGAACGCGCTGGCCCGCTACGGCGCCGAGAAGGGCCAGTTCGACGTTTTGTTCGAGTGCAGCGGCAACCAACATGCGCTGCGCGCGGCCTTCGACGTGGTGCGCCCGCGCGGCGTCGTGGTCCAGGTTGGTCTGTCGGGCAGCGAGTTCACGCTGCCGTTCAACACCGTGGTGGCCAAGGAATTCGACCTGCGCGGCGCCTTTCGCTTTCATGAAGAGTTCGGCGTCGCCGTCACGCTGATCAACCAGGCTCTGGTGAACCTCAAACCGCTGGTCTCGGCGACCCTGCCCTTTCGCGACGCGGGACGCGCTTTTGCGCTCGCGGCGGATCGCTCGCAGTCAATGAAGGTTCTGCTGAGCTTTGATTGACGAGACGCTCGACATCGTCACTGCGGGCGAGCCGATGGTGCTGTTCGCGGCGCGGCAGCCGGGACCGCTCGACCAGGTCGCAAGCTTGGCGCGCAGCACGGCAGGCGCCGAACTCAACGTGGCCATCGGGCTGGCCCTGCACCCGCTCGCGCGGCAGCAACTTGCCACGGGCCGCATGTTTGGCCCGCGCCGCCTCGCCACCGCCTTGCGCCGCATTGTCGTGCGAAGCGGAAGTGATCCGCGTTGAGTTGGTGTCGATAGAGGCCGAGTCCGAGTTTCAAGATGTTAGAAACCGATGCTGGCTCCGCCGTCCACCGGCAGGACGACGCCAGTGACGAATTTCGCCGCTGGCGAACAAAGATAAACCGCCGCCCAGCCGATGTCGTCAGCGTCGCCGAAACGCCCCATCGGCGTGCGACCGAGGATTTTGTCACGGCGCGCCGGGTCTCCATCGAGTGCGGTGCGCATCATCTGGGAATCAATCCAACCGGGGGCGATGGCGTTGATGCGGACATTATCTGCGGAGACTTCCGAAGCCAGTGTGCGTACGATGCCGACATAGGCGCTTTTCGCGGCGGAGTAGGCGATGACATTGGGAATGCCGAACAACGAAGCCATCGAGGCAATGAAAATCACGCTGCCGTTTTTGCGCGCGATCATTCCTGGCAATACAGCCCGTGTCAGTGCGTGTGCGCCAATGACATGCGTGTTGAGCACGGATAGAAACTCATCGGGGCTGGTTTCCACGGCGGGTTTCTTGAGATGTACGCCGGCGTTGTTGATCAGGATGCTCGGCGGTGCTCCTGCCGCGCGGGTGGCGGCTTCTATAAGCCCAGTGGCCTTGTCATGTTCCGTCACATCGTGCCGGACATGACTGGCGGCCGGACCCAGCCTAGCAACCGCGTTTTTCAGTTCTTCTTCGCGCCGACCCACAAGTACGACCTTCGCCCCGGATTCCACAAGGCAGCGCGCCATGCCCAGCCCGAGACCGGTGGCTCCACCGGTGATGATGGCGACTTCTCCATCCGTTCGAAACGGTGCGTTCATTGGTTCAGAGGATTCCATATTTTTCAAAGGCTGCGGTGCTGGACATACCACTTCGATTTCCTTGCGCACCGGATTATCCCCGGCGGCCTTCTTGAGCGCTTGAGTGATGACTTCCGCTCCAACCTGTTTTGGCACAATCACCACGCCATCGAGATCACCGGACACCAAATCCCCGGGCTCCACCGCGACTCTGCCGATTTCATTTGCGAGCCGATAATACATCACCTGTGCGCACACACCCAGGCGGCTTACCCACCGCCGCGCGAGTCTTGCGTGAGAGGCGCTGATCGCGCGGCCGTGTCTAGCAGAGGCATCTTTAATGCTGCAGTAGCGGCGGGAATCATAGTGTCCACCAAGGAGAAAGGCGGACACCATGGAGACGAAGAGTGAACTTGCCCCTGTTTCGTGGAGTTCTTAGCCCACGGTACGCGGCCCTTTTTGCGCTGTGCCTCGTACCAGCGTTGCTCATATTGCCCATCACATCAACCCAAGCCATTCATCTGGACCAAGAGCGCTGCCGACATCCTGGAGAACGTCATTCGCGCCAATAGCCGCTGAACTTCAAAACAAAATGGAACGCTACACTTGGATGTCCTTCCACAGGTCAGCCTCTGCATGGCTCCGGCCTCAGAGCATTGGCTCGCCACCGTTAACGTGCAGCACTTGACCGGTGACAAAGCCTTCATGGTCGCTGCATAGGTAGAGGCACGCCTGGGCAACATCATCGACCACCCCGAGGCGCTGCACTGGCAGTTTCTGCCGGTGCGTCTCACGTCGACTCGCCAAGTCAGGGTCTGCCACCGGATCCCTGCGGGTTTCGATCACGCCTGGTGCAACCGAGTTGGCCGTAATGCCGTACTGTCCAAATTCGAGAGCGATGGCCTTCGCCAGCGCAACGACTCCCGCCTTGCACGCCACCTTGTGGGCCTGGTCACGGACGGGTACGAAGCCCTCGCTTCCAGATATGTGAATGATGCGCCCCCACCGTTTCTCGATCATCGATGGCAACACTGCACGCGCCAGGTAGAACGACGCACTGAGGTTGGTGTTCAAAACGGAGTTCCAGAAAGCCAGGCTCGTAAAAAACCTATATAAATCAACGACTTAGACTGTAAAAAATACGTCGTGTAATATTTCGTGTAATAAGCCAAGAGTTACATATTGCAACTGTTTGGGTGTCCGAGCACTTGGAGTGCCCCAGCCCGTGCATTTTACGGTTCAAAACTCAGTTTACTGCTGGACGGGCGGTGCGTGTTGGGCTGCTGGGCAGTCGGGTGCTCAAGGGACTGTGATGTGTGGGGTGGGATTGACTGGCGGTGTTGGGGCGGTGGAGTTGGTGGCGGAGTCACGGTCCAGGGCAGGGCGCTTGGGTCGTGCTCACCGGGGGCTGCGGCTGTCCACGCTGGGTTGGGTTACGGTGGCTGTCAACAGGGTGGCTTTGATCTGGGAATTTGCTCGGATGGATATTTTGACCATACGAGTTTCAGGCGGTCTTGCCTGCCCC
>SYFT01000102.1 GCA_005799825.1 Acidobacteriota bacterium
CATGGTGTTCATGAACTCGGGCTACAACTACCTGGGGTTCGGGACCGGCGGCAACGTGCTGCTGGCGTTCGCGCCGCAGTAACGTCTCGGGCGGCGGTTCTGGGCTTGATCCGTTTTCGTGGACACCTTCTGAAGGGTGGAAACGATGGCACGCATGGGATTAAGCACGGCCAGCTGGCAGTTCAGTGAAGAATTTCGGGGCGGCGCGATCCGGCTGGTGCTGGACGAGGGCAAGACGGTGGGGGCCGTCTCTCGCAACCTCGACTTGACGCCCTCCTCGCGAGGAGCGAGCCGAGCTCGCTGGTCCGATTCACTATGCTTTGGTTGATGTTAAAACGGATCAAATGACTTTCAAACAGGTTCTAAAGACATGTTTATATGGTTGATCAATCCTTTCTGTTTAAAGTCCTTCTCACATCAAATATGATTTTAAAGCGGGGCAAAATTTCGATACGAAACCACAAGATGCGGAAATTGAGTCTCATCTTAGACCCCCAATTTGTTTACAAACTTTGTCACAGTATATGACGGTCTTGCGGCGAGGCTGTCGTCCTGCAGAACGCCTGCCCGGTGGCATAGAGCGATCCAAGGTTGTACGGAACTACTGCGTTTCAAATAAGTAGCACGCGAATAGTCAGCCTGCCTGACCGTTACCGATCTCGCCATAGGTATCGGCAATTACTGCGCCCAGCACCCGCAGGTAGGTGAATACCAGGTCCGACGCCCGCCGCGGATCGGCAATCGCCTCGGAAAGCGGCAGAAGCGGACTCCAGAGGCCGTTCTTCGCGCTGCTGTCCATTCTCAGGCGACCCGCTGCCACGCTCTCATTGAAGGACCGAGCTGTGGTCAGATGGCTGACCGGCTTGCCGTGCTCGATGCGGTACCAGCGCACCAATGCCCCGCCTTCAACCCAAAGCTCAGGCGATGCCGTAAAGGCTGCCATTTGGTTGCGCCCGTAAATCTCCTCAGCGTGGGTGACGAACTCCGGTTCGTCTCGGCGGCGGCGCTTAATCTTGTCATCGTTGGTCGTAGCCCACAGCGCCAGCGTCGGGAGGTCCTGGTGATGGCGCAAGCTGTCGTCGAATTCGTCGATCCACTGCGGCGCTTGGACAATCTGGACGCCCACGTTGAAGAAATCTCCAAGCGGATGTTCGGTGGGGTAGACCTTGCCCCAGTAGTAGCGACTGAAGTGGCCGCTATTTTGCCACTGGTGGGGACGAGCCGACCATGTTGGACCGAGGGCGGTCACGGTCAGCTCGGTAATCCACGCTGCGATCGCCCCCCAGGTAGCTCTGGCGTGCGCCTCGCGGGTTTCCGGAACATCCGCTGCACCCTTGACCACCTTGCCCGGCACATGCCGGACGATCGCCTCAAACCACGCCCGGTCCGGCAGCGGAAGGTCGGAAGGAGTAACGCCAAAGGCGTCATCAAGCCCAGGCCGCCTCGCCGGCACCTTGACGTCGACCAGCGCGTCCTCAGCCTTGGGCGGCATCACCGGCGCGATGTTCGCGTCTGGATGGTCGTGGCTTCTCGCAGTCACCGCGACATCTGCCACCACCCCGGTCTGCCAATACTGCTCGATCCGCGCCACCAGCGACGCCGCACCCGTCGCCACTGCGGACTGCTCTGCCAGTAGTCGCCGGAAATCCGCCATCAGGCGCACTTTCTCCTCGCGGCTCGTGCGCATGTCCAACAGGCGCCCGGCATTCCGGTAGTTCGGGGCCTTGATCAGCACCCATTCCTGTTGACCGTTCTCCAGCGTGCGCACATCCTCTCCTGCCACCGTTGCCCCCGTCCGGCAGTCTTCTTCATCCACCGAAGCCTCAAGAAACCACCTTAGGTGCCGGATGACCGCATCCAGCTGCTCCGTCAGCCGCGCTTCGTCCCGCGCCAGCTGAAGAGCCCTGAGCACATAGCCTGCAGCCCAGCTTCGCGAGGTCGTCATGGGAACAGGATCCACTGCTTGAGGAGGTCACCGAACAGCGACGCCAGGAGCGCGAAGATTGCAGAAATCGCCGTCCCGACCAACCAGAGCATCACCTTCCAGAGACGATCCGGCACAATGAGCACGCGGGCTTGGCGTTCTGTGTCGTGGTGGAGCCGCATCGGCTTCCAGAGCAAGGCTAGCGGGATCCCGTCCGTGACACCGCGATGCGCCAGTGCCACCTTAGCCTGAGCCGCCTGTTCATCAAGATCGCCTTGGCGGGCGATCTCGTATTGAAGCACAGCCAAACCCTGGATAATCCGAGCTGTGGCGAGGACCGAACCGAATGAGCCGTCGCGCCTCTGCTTGTTCTGGAACCAATCAATCACGCGCCGTTGCATCGCTGGGCTAACGCGCCTGATCAGGAGCGACGCCGTCGCTTCTAAGGTGATCCCGTTGGCACGAAGATCGTTGTTCCAAAGCGTGCCTTGGGTGTTTTCACACGCGACCAGCAGTGCCTCGGTCATCCGCTTGGCTTTGTCCTGGACCTGCGACGGGCCTACCTCCTTCACCACCGCTACGAACTCAGCTGTGTACCGTTCGTTGATGAGGTGATCAGACCACGCCGACGACATAAGAGTCTCTAGCCAGAGAAGGGAGTCCGCTGCGATCTCCCTCAAGCGCGGATGCCGCGCAATGGCGAGCGCCTTCAGCCCGAGAAGCGTCTTCCCCACTTCATCAGACCAGCTATGCCCCAGTGCCGTATTGCCATAGTCGAGCACAATAAACTCGGCCGCCTTGGACATCTTGTCCGCACCAAGCACCCCAGGATATGCAGCAGCCACCATGATGCCGTACGCCGTCTGGTCGAAGTCTGAGCCCCATGAGCCGTCGTCGCGTTGGGCAGTCGCGAAACTCTTGACGGCCTCCTGGGTCAACTGGTGGCGGCCGAGTCCAGCGCTGTGGAGGGCGAGCAGCACCTCCGCGAACTCCTCACTATTTTTCTCCCACCGACCTCGCTGGCGAATAAGGTCACTCAGCGCTGCCGAGGATATTCTGGTGGACGCATGAAATAGTTCTTCTAAATCTTCGTGCGGCATTGTCCTGCGCTTTTAGCTTAGACACCCGACCCTCGGGCGTATTGAAAAAGAAGACGACTGTGAGTTGCAGGCTTGAACTTCACACGATGGCGAGCTGTTTGTCAATGAACCGCCGGGGACCAATCGTGGCGGCAACGTGTCTGGATGGTGGACCGGATTGGCCGCCTCGCCACGCCTCATCGTCGCAGGTGTGCCCGTGAATACGATCGCCTTCCCCGTTAGCTTTGCCATGACATTTTCTCGTTATTTAGATCGACACTTCCCAGCCGACATTACCCAGCAGGTCTACCGCTGCGGCCGTCCTGTGACGAAGCGTTCGGGATGCGCCGCGGTCTGGGCTAGGCGTGTCTTCATCGCTGATTTCTCCTGAACGCGTACCCCCGCGGACACCCATTTGTGCCCGACGGATCGACGCGGTTACGCCCTTGGTTCGGCGGGGCGCTTGAGTTCCATGTCACTGAGATGGAGGAGCAGGCGGTAGCGTGGTCCGTCGGTCGCGCCGCTGAGGAAGCCCCGATACGCGCGGCCATTGGACTGGAAGATCAGCGGTCCGGTCCCCTTCTCGCCCGTCCCGAGCAGCATCAACGACTGCGCCTGCTCGAGATCGCGCGCCATCGCATGGAGGTAGTCGTAGGTCAGGCCATCGACATGCTGCAGCTGCAGCCGCCGCTGGAAGCTGAAGCGGCGCACGGCGTCGGCGAGGGGCACTTTGCGCCCGGTCCACCGGACCGGGGCGTGGATGTTCACATTGCCTGTGGTGTCGACCGGCTCCCTGCGCTCCTTTTCCGCGCCGTCCGGACCGAGGACCAGCTCGACAAATGTCGGATCGACTTGCAGCACCTGCCCGGTCGCGTCGAGATAGACCGGCACGGTATGCTCGATGAACTGGCCGACCCGCTCCAGGTCGATGTCGGGGTCGCCAGTGACGAGCGCCTGGGCATAGTCCGCCGCGGGCCGCCCCGCAAGGGCCGTGTGCGTGCCGGACTCAGCCGCCGCCAGATAGCGGCGAAACGTCAAGGCCGTCTGCGGCAGGCCGAATGCCGGCGCCGGGGGCGTCGGCACCGCCGCGATGCCGATCGTCGCGTCGCGGCCCGCCGCGTTGGTTACATGGAGATAGCTCGCCATCGTCAGTCTGCCTCTCTCAGAGTTGGTCGAAGTCCAGATCGGTCGAGTCGTCGTCGGCCAGTGTCTCGGCGACGAACGTCGCGCCTTCCTCCGTCCAGGGAGCGGGCGCCCGCGGGCCGACGAGCGCAAAGCACCCCTCGTCGTTGCCGAGCAGATACGCCGTCTCGACTTCAAGCCCGGCGGCGTAGTTGAAGGGGCAGCGAAAGACCTGACCGTCACGGAGTGCGGTGATTAGGGGGTGCGTTGGGTCGGACGGGGTCAGCAGATACACGCTTTGGAGCGAGAGACTGAGCACCTCAGCGGGGTCCACCGGTCCTTCGACCGGCTGCGGCACACCGAGCGTTGATGGCTGCACCGCCACGATCTGTCCAGTGGCGTCGAGCCCGACCATCTCGGCCCGGGAGGTCCAGCGCCCGTCGGGGGTGAAGTGCCCTTGCGCCGTCATCCCGGACGTCAGCAGCGTCGTGCCGTCGTTGGTCAACGCCGCCCGCGTACAAACCTGACCGGCAGCATCCACGGCCACTCGTTTCCGGCTCCCGTAGAGACGACTGCGTTCTACCCGTGCGGGGGCAAACAACACTTCCGAGCCCTGAAACAGTAACGTCACCGGTTTAGCCATGGCCGTCCTTTTTCCCGCTCAGGCGCCGGCGGATCCGTCCGCCAGTTCCCAGCCCTTTTTGATATGTTCTGCCACGAGTGCATCCGCGAGCCGCAACGCTTCGGCTTCACTCGGCGCGACGCGCACCTCGCGATCGAGCGGGCTCGCTCGGCCGGCGCTGTAGTCGGTCCAGTGCACGACGAATGCCGGGAAGGTCGGGTCGACCTGCTCTTTGTTGGTCTTCCAGACCACCAGCTTCCGCACCGCAAGCTGCCCCTTAGCCGCCTTGGTCCAGACCGCCCGGCGCACCAGGCGGCTCGCCGGGAGTGTGAGGGCCGTATTACGGGTATCGCGAGCCGACGCCAGCCAGCCATCGACCTGCGCGAACCGGACATCGGCACCAGCGGCCTCCTTGTCGTCTCGGATGCGGTCGAAGACCGGATGAATGAGTCTCGGGCATGGCGCCAGCCCGAGACCAGACCATCCGGTTCCGTCGTGCGTCAATACGGCGGACACGATGACAGACCCGTCACTGCGCTCCGCCTGGAGGTCCGTCACACGTACCGCCACAACCACGTGCGGGGCCACAAAGGCGTAAAGCCCGCCTCCCTCACTGGCCTGCCGCACGGATGACGGACAGCGGCGCGGCACTAGGCGATCGAACAGGACTCGCCGATCGGCGGTCGTACCGACCGTCCCGCAACTCCCGAGCAACTGCACGCGTCCGTCCGGGTGTCGCAAGCCGAGAAGCAGCGAGCGCACATGGCCGGGCTCGGCGGCTTTCTCAGTGAAGCCGATCACGACGGCGTCGAGATCGATGACGGGCTTCACCTTGTAGATGACGCCGGTGGCAGCCCGCACCACCAGGCCTTCCGCGCCGCCCTCGCCGACGACGGCCTGGTAGTGCTGTCGCAGGGCGGCGGTATCTGGCAGGTGCTCGGTCGCCACTGCGCGCAGCGATCCGGGCTCGTCGGCGGACAGCCAGTGCTCGAGTTGCGCCAGGCGTTCCCCGTAATGCCGTGCCGGCTCTGCCCCGTCTGTGGCTGTCACGACATCGAACGCCGTAAAGTGCAGCCGGTCCACCTGCCCCCCGGCCAGGCATGACGCGACGTCGCCGACCCGTTCCCGGCGGTCGGCCGGGGTGCTGTGGAGTTCGCCGGCGAGCACGACCCCGTCGGGCAATGCCGCGGCACGAGCCAGGATGGGATGAGCGCCGGACAGGGTGCGCCCGCGTGGATTCACGAGCCGAGCCACACCCGCCTGCTTCACCACGAACCAGAGTTCGCCATCGAGCTTGCGCGACACCAGCAGCGGCCCTTGAGGAATGGCGGCCAGATCCTCGGCCGGCAGCGGCCGATAGACACCAGCGACGCGGCGCTTGTACGCGGCGAGCAGATCGAGCACCGCGGCATCGTGGGTCAGGCCCTCGGTGAACGCAGTACCCGCGGTGCTGGTCGACGAGGACTGCTTCGGTGTGGTCATCCGGGTCTTCGCCATCACGACTCCTCCGGGTTTTCGAGCGAACGGCGCTGCCGGGCGCGACTAGGATTTCTTGTAGCCCTTCTTCACCTTCTCCGCGGTTACCTTGGCCGCGTGATCGGTCGCTTCTTTCGGCGACGCGAACGTCTTCACTGTGGTCTGCCCGTCGGTCGCAATCTTCCCGTAGCGCAC
>SYFT01000014.1 GCA_005799825.1 Acidobacteriota bacterium
AACATGTGCCGGACGGCAAACGCGGCTTCTACACCAGCTTCATTCAGATCACGGCCACACTCGGCCTGTTCCTGTCTCTGGTCGTCATCCTCGTTGTGCAAAACTGGCTGGGCCCCGAGGCCTTCCGTGCCTGGGGTTGGCGCATCCCATTCCTGATTTCCATCTTCCTCGTCGGCATCTCGCTCTACATCCGCCTACGTATGAAGGAGTCGCCGATCTTCGAACACATCAAGAGCACGGGCATGACGTCCGCACAGCCCCTTAAAGAAGCCTTCACAGAGTGGGTCAACCTCAAACGGGTGCTGATCTCCCTTTTTGGCGCCACCGCCGGCCAGGGCGTGATTTGGTACACGGGCCAGTTCTACGCCCTGTTCTACCTGCAGGCTATCCTGAAAGTGCATGCCACCTCGGCCAACTACATCGTGGCTGCCGCGCTGCTGCTGGGGATGCCCCTGTTTATCGTCATGGGCAGCCTGTCAGATCGCTTCGGCCGCAAGCGATTGATGATGGCCGGGTGCCTGCTCGCTGTCGTCTCGTACATCCCCATTTACCAGGCGATGCAACAGGCGGCCGGGTCGAACGTGGTCACGGTCATCTCGCAGCGCAACGCCGTGACCGGCGCCGTCAGCCTGACGCCACAGTCCATGGTCAACGGCGCCCTGACGCCTGCGCTCGAGGTGCTGACATACCGCACCCTGGCTGAACTCGCGTCCACTCCGGCCACCTGGAGACTCATCGGGCTGGTCTTTATTCAACTTGTGCTCGTCACCATGGTCTATGGGCCGATCGCGGCGTACTTAGTGGAAGCCTTCCCGGCGCGCATCCGCTACACCGCGCTCTCACTTCCGTACCACATCGGCAACGGGGTCTTTGGCGGCCTGCTCCCGCTCATCGGACTTTCAATCGTCGCGCGCACGGGCAACATCTACGCCGGGCTCTACTACCCCATCGGCGTGGCGGCGATCACGTTCGTGGTCGGCTCCCTCTTATTGAAGGAAACGCACCAACACAAGATCTGGGACGAAGTGGATTAAAGCGTTTTGAGAGCGGGTCGGGCGCGGAGAGTCCGTCTGAGTCCGTCGAGCTCCGCGATCGTCACCACACGAGTGCCGAGCAACAGCGCCACATAGCCCATCTGGGCGACGATGAGCAAAACCAGTGCAAGGGGCCATGGCCCCGAGAACCACGCGAGCGTTAGGACCAGCAGGCCGATTAACGCGGCAAATACCGCTGGGCCGCGGGGATAATAGGCCCGCTCACGGCGAAGGGCCCACGCAGGCCGGCGACCGTGAACCCCAGCACAACACACACCAGCGTCAGCGATTGTCGTAGCACCTCGCCAAGACCCCATCGCCCGACTTAGTTCAGGCTCAGGAACAGCGCAAAGCGCACGTTGCTGGCTATCCTCGTGAACACTGCACCGGCTATGAACGCCAGCGAAACCACATCGATGTCTGGCAGCTAGATAATGGTCAGGCTGCGATAACACGCCCCGGCAACGAATCTCGTGGCGAACCGCAGAGTGAGCAGCCCCGACACGAGCTTTTGCAGGCCGGCCCCGTCGTCTCGCACGACGAACGCGGGTATGCAGCGCGTATTGCCCGAAGACCTGCGGGCTCATCAGGCGGGGCACCAGCAGGGCGAACAGTCCGCCGCGGGCAATCTAGATGCCGCGTTGCGCGACGACCCAGCCGGCATTGCGCAGCCCGGCGTCAGCTTCCAATGTTACCGTCCCGGCATTACGGCGGCCGCCTGCCTCAACTTGCCGGTCGCCGCGGTGATGGCGGCTACCACCCTCTTCGCTTCCGCGCCGAACATCGTCGTGTCTTTTTTCTCAACGGCCTCGCGCAGTGCGGGGTAAGGCCATGGGGCGTAGCCGGTGGTCAGGCCGGGACCGATCAGTTGGTGTTTGAACCAGGGCCGACCCGGAAGCCCCTGTGGATGAAGGAAGGCGCGTTCCACCTGGATCAGCGTGTCGCTGATGCGCGCGGCTGCGGCCGCATCTCTGGACGCCGCCACGCGATCCGCAGCCGCGTCGGCGGCTACTCCGGCCTTTTCCAAATCGGCCAGCGCCGTAACTATCGACGCGAAGTCGGGAAGGAAGGGAGCCCCCACAGCCGTGCGCGCACGTTTGGTGACGTCGGTCCGAATCTCGTCCAGGTCTTCACGAAGCGCCCGGGCGTAGCCCGAAAAGCGCAGCGGCGCCACATCGGCCGATGCAATCCGCATCGTCAGCAACCCCATCAGTTGAGCGGCGGCCTGATGGTAGACAAAGTCCGGATCGCCAAACAGGGACATCCAGCGGAAGTTGTCAAAGACCGAGTGATACACGCCCGAGCTGCCGCCGAAGCCCATGTCGGTGGCGGGCACGCCGAGAAAGTCGAGGAACGCGGTGTAGTCGGAGCCTGATCCGAGCCGCCCGAGTTGCTGGTCAAACTCACGATCGGGTCCGCCCAGGGTGACCGGTGCGCTCTGCGCCCAGGCGGCTTTGGCACGGCCTTCCCACAATGCGCCGACGCTGCCTCCCTGGCGCGGGTCGGGCACCAGTCGAGCCACCTCGCGCATGACATCACGAAGCGAGGGCACGCCTGAGGCGCTGAAGTCTGGTCCCGACACGGCCGAGTCGAGATTCAGGTACGCCACCGCCTTCTGCGACAGCATCGCCGCGTTGGATTCCACCCATTCAGTGGAACCCACCAATCCGTATTCTTCCGCGTCCCAGGATCCAAGAATGATCGTGCGCTTTGGCTTCCACCCGGCCTTGAGGGCCACGCCGAATGATCGGGCCACTTCGAGCATGGCAGCCGTGCCCGAACTGGGGTCAATCGCGCCAGGTGTCCACGCATCGCGGTGGTTGCCGACGATGAGGACCTGGTCGGTGGTGCCCGGAATGGTGGCCATGACGTTGTAGATGGGCTTCAACCCCTCGTCCATCTCCACCTTCATCTCGACCGCCGCGCCGCCTGGTCCCACGTGATACGAAAACGGCAATCCGCCCTGCCAGCCGTCGGGTACTCGCGGTCCGCCCAATTGCCGCAGCAACTTCTCTGCCTCGTGATGCGCGATGGGCAAAGACGGAATTTTAGGCACGTTCTTCATTTGATCGCGCGTGATGCGCGCGGCGCCGTCGATGGAAGGCACACCGCCGGGTGTGGAAGGGTCGCCTGGCTGAATCGACAGGTACTGCACCGACCCGCGCTGGATCGCTGAGGCCGGACGCATGGGTCCGTCTGGATACACATCGCCGCGCACGTAGCCGTCGTCTGCCGGATCGGAGTAGATGAGGACGCCGACGGCACCACGCTCCTCGGCTTCCTTCACCTTCAGGCCGCGGAAGGCGCCGCCGTAACGCACGAGCGCGATCTTCCCTTCCACAGACAGCCCCATCGCCTTGAGCCGCTCGTGGTCCCCAGGCGCGCCGTAGTTGACGTAAACGATCTGGCCACTAGCGACGCCCGACGCACCGTAGCCATGGAACGCCGGAAACTGGCCGCGGTAACTGGCGGCCGTGTCCTGCGGATACGTGTCTTCCATCAGCGCCAGTTCCTGACGCGAGGGCGCCGTCATTGTCAGCGACACCTGCTTCGGGTGGTTGAGGAAGACGTCGTACTTCACCGTCTCGACCGAAAGCCCGAACTCGAGCAGGCGATCGCGGACGTAGTCGGCCACCTTCTTCTCGGCGGGTGTACCGGCCACGTGCGGCACTTCAGTGAGCGCCTCAAGCCATTTCTTCGCATTTGAAGGCGATGGGGTGTCGAGCACGAGGCGTTCGTATTTCGCCAGCGCGTCGGCGGAGGAGCGCGAGAAGCCCACGGGCGGCTTCGCGGCCTCCTGGGCTGAAACCGAGGCGACGACCAGGCACACCAGGACAATGAGGGGGATACGCTGCATGAGCGCTATTGTCTGCGATCTTGCGCCACGCGAGCGGTCAACTGCTGCGGCTTCGTTCGCGTGCCTCGATCACCATCCAGGGACCGTGGAGCGGGCAGTCAAGCCGATGGCGGGTCGTGGTACATCAGCCGCAGGAGTTCGGCCAGTGTCTCCATGACTGTGCGTGCGGACATGGGCGTGATCGTATCGCGTCGGCGGCTAGCGTCGGCGCGTGATCGTGACTGACGTGATCGCGTCGCCTTCCAGGACCCGATCCACCACATCCATGCCTGCGGTCACCCGGGCAAAGACGGTGTACTGATGGTCGAGCCGGAAGTTATCCACGAGGTTCACGAAGATCTGTCCGTCGCCCGTGTCATGACCGCGGGTTGAGATGCCAAGCGTGCCACGCAAGTGGCTGGCCGTCCCCACTTCATCGCGCAGGAACTGGCTGGTGGCGCCGTCCATTTCGTCGGCGCCAGGACTGCCACCCTGGATCACGAAGTTGGCCGCGAAGCGATGAAAAGTCAGGCCATCAAACTGGCCACGGTCGGCCAACGCCGCAAACGCGGCCACGGTCACAGGCGCTTCTTCGGTGAGCAGGTCGATGGTAAACGTGCCCAGCCCGGCCATTGTCACACGCGCGGTGGCCCCGCGCAGGTCGCGCAGGGTCTGTTCGGAGGGGAGCGGATCGCCGACGTAGGCCCTTGTCGTCGCGGCCACGACGCTGCCGGTCGCTTTTGAAATGATATCGGCCACGAGCGTCGCTACCACCGGGTCGCGGTCGGCCAGCAGGCCTCGCAGGGGTACGACGATCGAGGGATCACCGGATTCGCGGAGCCTCTCGAGTAGTTGCACTCGCGGATCGCGCACGGTGGCCCGCCCCGTTCGAGTCAGACGCTGGAGCGTGGCCAGCATCTGCGGCACCGCTGCCGGCAGTTCAGGCGTGCCCTTCAGCAGGCGCGCAGCGGCATCAAGCAGGCCGGCATGGTCGCTCGCGAGCGCGCGCACTGCGTCTGCACCAGTGGTGATGGCCGCAGCCATCACGTTTGGCTGTGGGTCTTTCGCCAGCATTTCCAGGGTGGCACTGTCCTTCAGCACCTTCGCCGCGCTTGCGGCGTAGGTGCGGGCCTGCCAGACCGGGTCTGCCGCCAGCGCCGCCAGATGGGGGCGCGCGGAATCGGGCGCGATCCGCGCGAGAGACACCAGCGCACGCGCGCGAATGCGCCAGGTCGTGCCGCTCTTGACCAGCGGCTCAATCGCGGCCGCAGGACACGCGGAGCTGCCTGCGACATCGATGGCCGCCAGGACCACGAGCTCGCTGGGATCTTGGAGCGCCCGCACCGCGCGATCGCACGTGCCGGCCAGGCGCATCGCTTCGTAGCGCACCATCGGCGACGGGTCGTCCACCCACTGCCTGGAACCGAGCACCGCCAGGCGTCGCACCTGCGGATTGGGGTCGGCGAGTGCCAGTGCAAACGTGGCGGGGTCTTTATCGCCGGCCACATTCAACGTGAGCATGGCTAGTTCCCGCAGGTGCGCATTGGTGTTGTCGCGCATCGCCTGTCGCAGCGCGACCACCGTCTCGAGCGCGGGCATGAGCGCCCGTGCGTTCAGCCTGAAATACGACTCCAGACCGCGCGCGGCGCCCATACGCGCCGGTGCGCTCGCATCGGTCAGTCCACCAACGAGCAGGAGTTCACTTTCACCAGGCACGGGCGCGACACGGCCGATGGTCTCGAAGATCACGGCGCGCACGTCACCCGAACGCTCTTCGCGCAGCAGGGCTCCGTAGTCAAACGCCGCGCGGACCTGCCCCATTGCGTTGGCAGCTTCGGCGCGCACCAGCGCGTCCGGGGCGCGGAGCAGCAGCACAATCGCGTCCTTGAGCGCAGGGCGCTCGAGCCGCCCTGCCGCGCGCACCGCCAGTCGCTGAATCGACGGGTCGGGATTCTTGAGGGCGGTCAATAGCACCGACACGTCTTCGGCGCGGGCATCCTCAATTTCAAGAAGGCGGCGCTCGACAGACACCGAAGGCGCCTGAACGAGCAGAGTAAACAACAACCATGCGGCTGGACGTTTCACGAGTGGGAGTCTATCGCACGGCCGCGGCCGACTCACGGCATACGGTGTTCCTGCCAAAGCCGCCCGATGCGGTTACACTTCCCCGGTCTGGTCGGTGGTGCCTGGATGATGTGCCGATCGCCGCACGATGCATGAGGCTCGTATGACGACTACTGAAACCATAATGCCGCCCGGCTGCGATGTACCGAAAGTGGTCTGGTCGTGGGCCATGTACGACTGGGCCAACTCGGCCTTCACCACCCTCGTGGTGACCTTCATCTACTCCTCCTACTACACCCAGGTCATGGCACCCGATGAAGCCACCGGCACGTTGTGGTGGTCACGCGCCGTCGCCATCAGTTCCATCCTCACAGCACTGGCGTCACCGGTATTTGGCGCGGCAGCCGATCGGGGTGGCGCGCGCAAACGCTTCATGGGTGTCGCCCTGGCGATCTGCGTGGGCGCCACGACGGCCCTGGCGTTCATCAGGCCGGACATGCCCAGTGCCGCACTCGTCGCACTGATGCTCTTTGTGATGGCCGACCTGGCCTTTGAAATCGGCACCGTATTTTACAACGCCTTCCTTCCCAGCGTTGCGTCTCCGGCACGCATCGGGCGCATCTCCGGATGGGGCTGGGGCCTCGGTTATATCGGCGGCACGGTGTGCATGCTGCTGGCACTTGTCGGCTTTGTCGCTGACGTGCCGTGGTTCGGCATGACCACCGAGGCTGGGTGGAACGTGCGCGCCACAAACCTGCTGGTGGCCGGCTGGTTCCTCCTGTTTGCGCTGCCGATGTTCCTGTTTGTGCCCGAACAACGCACGTTTGCCGCGCGCATCAGCGTCAAGGCGGCGTTCCGGGAACTAACGCAGACGGCCCGGTATCTCGGCCGATTCAAGGAGCTCGTCACGTTCCTGGTCGCGCGCCTATTCTTCAACGACGGCCTCGTGACCGTCTTCGCATTCGGCGGCATCTACGCGAGTGCGGTCTTCGGTATGACGTTGTCCGAGGTTATCGTGCTCGGCATCGTGCTCAACATCACCTCGGGCCTGGGAGCCTTTCTCTTTGGCTTCGTCGACGATCGCCTTGGCGGCAAAAAGACCATCATGATCACCATCGTGATGATGGTGGTGGCCACCGGAATGGCAGTCTGGGCACCCACGCGTTTTTGGTTCTGGGTGGCCGCCATCATGATCGGCATTTTTGTCGGGCCCAATCAGTCGGCGTCACGCTCGCTCATGGGCCGCTTCGTTCCAGCCAAACACGAATCGGAGTTCTTCGGAGTTTTCGCCTTTTCCGGGAAGGCTACGGCGTTTGTCGGCCCACTCCTGCTGGGCGCCCTGTCGGAGGCCTACTCGCATCGGGTGGGCATGGCCAGCGTGATTCTCTTCTTCATCGTCGGCGGCCTGCTCCTGGTGACGGTGAACGAAGCCAAGGGCGTGGCCGCGGCCAAAGATGCCTGACGGCCGATGTATCCGTCCTTCATCAAGAACTGCACCTTCTTGAGGGCGGCGATATTTGCGAGCGGATCATCAGCCGTCGCAATCAGGTCTGCCGCCTGACTGGCCTTGATGCTCCCGGGCTCGGCGTCCAGGCCCAGCAGCCGATGCGCTTCCGTTATCATCGCCTTGAGAATGGCCGGCGCTGGAATTCCCGCCTCAACCCAATGGTCCGCACCCACAATCGCGACCTCACCGCGGATCTTGCCATCAACGGCTGCGATGACATCGGTCCCGTACACCAGCGTCATGACAATCTTGAACGCCTGCCCCAGCCGCTTCCGCCTTGATGAATGTGATGGCGTCAACCGAGTAGATATAGCGCTGGTCGTCCACCACAATCTTGATCACGGTGGCCCCGGTCGGTATGGCCAGGTTTGTGCCGACGGCAACAATCTGTCCACCCTCGATAAGGATGATCTGGTCTGTCGAAACCGTGCCGGTGTCCGGGTCAATGAGCCGGCCCGCCCGAGTGGCGGTAACGCCCGTTTGCAGCGGCGCGGCTTGCGGAAGCGGGGCCAGGGCGAACGCCGTCACTGACAGCACCAGCGCAATCAAGATTCCTTTGGTTCGAGGCATATCGCGGAACATACTCTAGGCCATGACGAAGCGCGTTTGGGTTCCCTCGCTGGTGCTGGCCTCGATCGTGACCGTAGCGATGGGCGCCGTTGGCGCACAACAAGGCCAACCGGCCCAGTTGCCTCCGCCGCCTGATGTGGCCGCCGCGCCGCCTGATGCCATGGTCACCGCCTCAGGGCTGGCCTCGAAGGTGCTGACACCGGGCACAGGCGCGGCACATCCCACCATCGCGTCCACTGTGAAGGTGCACTACTCCGGCTGGACCACCGACGGGCAGATGTTCGACAGCTCGGTCGTTCGCGGCGAGCCCTCCTCATTCGGCGTGAGCCGTGTGATTCGAGGATGGACTGAAGGCGTCCAAATGATGGTGATCGGTGAGAAGCGGCGCTTCTGGATTCCGTCGGCACTCGCGTACGGCGAGAACCCCAGGCCCGGCGCGCCCAGGGGCCTACTGGTGTTCGACGTCGAACTCTTCGCGATCACCACCCCCGCCAGTGCGCCAGATCACCTTGCCGCCTTCGCCACGCACAAGACGATGACGGCGGCGTCGCCGTACAAACTGCTTCCTTGGCAGTCGATCGGCCCGTCGAACCACACCGGGCGCATGACGTCGGTGGCGGTGGCTGATGTGCAGGGCGTGCGAAACATCTATGTGGGCGCGGCCACGGGCGGCGTGTGGAAGTCTGCGAACCGCGGCATGACATGGCGCCCCATCTTCGAGCATGAGGCGAGCGCGAGCATCGGCGACGTGGCGGTGGCGCCGTCGAATCCTTCGATCGTGTGGGTGGGCACCGGTGAGTCCAATCTCTTCCGCGCAGGCATGCCCGGAACGGGCATCTACAAGTCCATCAATGCCGGCAGGACGTGGCAGCACATGGGACTGACCGACACCGGCACCATCGGCCGTGTCCTTGTGCACCCGACCAATCCCAGCGTCGTGTACGTGGCTGCCTCGGGCCATGAGTGGACGCCCAATGACATGCGGGGTGTCTTCAAGACCACCGATGGCGGCAAGACGTGGGCGAAGGTGTTGTACCGCAGCCCGAACACGGGCGCGGTGGATCTGGTGATGGACCCGAAGGATCCGAACACGCTGTACGCGGGCATGTGGCAGCGCGTGCGCCGCAAGTGGAGCGACCCACGGGTGGAACCGAACTACACCGAGGGCGGTATCTGGAAGACGACGGATGGTGGCAACACCTGGGTGCCGACCAACACGGGGTTGCCCGAGCCGCGGTTCCGTGGGCGCGTGGGCCTCGATGTCTCGCGTTCGAATCCCAACGTGGTCTACGCCGTCATCGACAATTACGACGCAGGCCGCCCCGCGCGCCCTGGCGAGAACGACGCCTACGGCCGTCTGCTCCCCGCCAACAGCAACATCATCCGCGGGATGGAGATCTACCGGAGCGACGACAAGGGCGCGACGTGGCGACGCACGAGCGGGCAGACGCCGGAAACCGCCGCGCAGATGATGAGGCTGGGCAATACCTACAACTGGGTGTTTACGCAGATTCGCGTGGATACAAAAAATGAGAACCGCGTCTACGTGCTGGCGCTCAGCGTCAGCGTGTCGGACGATGCGGGTGCCACGTTCAAGCCGTTTGCGGCCGGCGGCGGCGACAACCATCGCATGTGGATCGATCCGGTCAACCCGAAAGTGGTCTACACCGCGCACGACCAGGGCTTCACGATGACCGAAGACGGCGGCCGGACGAAGCGCGAAGCAAGAGGCATTCGCGGCACGCAGTTCTACAACGTGGAACTCGACACGGCGAAGCCGTTTCGCGCGTACGGATCGGTACAGGATGCCGGCAGCTTCCGAGTGGCTGTGGCCACGGGCGTCGCGCGCGGGGTGTTTACGCCAAAGGCCTGGCAGGGCGCCCCCGGTGGCGAGGGCAGCATGCACGCCATCGATCCGACGAACCCGAATCTCGTCTATTCGCACGGATTTTATGGCAGTTTTTCGCGCGCAGACGTGACTCCTGCACCTGCCGGCCGCGGAGGGCGCGGCGCGGCACCTGCATCAGCGGCGGCGCCGGCACAGACCGACATCCGGCCGAAGGCCGCTGATGGCGACCCGCCTCAGCGCGCCCAATGGATGGCGCCAATCATGCTCTCACCGTTCGACGCGAGCACGGTCTACGCGGGCTATCAATACGTGTACCGATCCCGCGACCGCGGTATCACGTGGGAACGCATCAGCGAGGACCTGACCGACAACAACCCGCGCCAGATGGGTGTGAATCCTTCCGCCATCCCCTACCAGACGCTCACGCACATCGCCGAGTCACCGCTGACCCGGGGCCTCATCTACGCCGGCACCGACGACGGGAACCTGCATGTCACACGAGATGATGGGCGGACGTGGACCAACGTGGGCCGAAACCTGCCGATGGCGCTCAAGAAATGGGTGTCGCGCATCGTGCCGTCAAAATACGCGGCAGGCACGGTCTTTGTCGCGCAGCGCGGTCGCGAAGATGACGACTTCGCGCCGTATCTGTGGAAGTCCACCGACTACGGAGCGACATGGGCCAGCGTGGTGGGCAACATCCCGTCGGGTTCGATCAACGTGGTGCGCGAGGACCCGTCGATTGAGAGCCTGCTGTACGCCGGCAACGATTTTGGCGCCTATGTGTCGAAGGATGCCGGCCTGACGTGGAACGTGCTCGGCGGAAACCTACCGTCTGTGCAGGTTTCAGATCTGCAAATCCACCCGAGCGACCACCTCATCGTTATTTCCACCTACGGGCGTGGCATGTGGGTGATGGATGGCCGCCGGGTGCGTGCGATCAAGTAGCGTTCTGAGCTCGGCCATCCGAACGTAGCTCGGGCTAGTTCTTCAAGGCCGAGGCAATACGCCCCCGGCGTCGTGCCGGGGGATCCTCTCAAGATCGGGTTCAACGTGGGCCGCGCGTACCTCAGGCGAAAACAGCATCTCGGCTCAATAGTGGGTCAGCATGGTCGCGGTGGTGGTTCGAGTTGACCGTGTGGAACAGCGGCGTCCACGCCCTCGTCAAGCGCCGCGAAGATCGACCCCATCTCGCAGGACACGGGCCAGGAGCGGTCAGTGCGTAGATTGAAGTTGCGTGCACGCGACTCTGAAGCGATTTCGGATTGACGGCAGTTGACGATGGTCTCGTCGTTGTTCTGTTGCAGGAACGATGTCTGAGGAACGCTTTGACGGAATCGACCGACAGTGTGATCGATTGACCGCCAATGTCACAAGCCTCCAGGCGGACGTCACGGTAATAACAACCGACGCCGCGGGGTGAAAAGCGCGAAAGCGTGGACGTGCGGCGCCACATGGACGTACTGCACGAAGAGGTGATTGATCGGATTCGGGACATCCGCGAGGACGACAGCCTCCGACTGGAAATGCGCGCCGGCTTCGCGATGATTATGAAACGGCTCGACGACCACGCGATTCCAGGAGAAGCAGCGGACCGCGCGTTTGCCGCGACCGCGGCCAGCGCCGGCCGGCCTGTGGACGGGCGATCAACGAGCAGCACGCCATGGCCGCACTGCACCAGCACGGTCGCGGCAGCGCTCTCGGCAGGCCCGCCGCCGATAATCAGAACGTCCACAGTCACGACGCCGGAATACAGCCGTGTCGCGTGTTACACCATTACACCGTTGTGGTATACCATGGTGTAATTATGGCCCTGAACATTAAGAACATTTCCGTGGAGCGGCTCGCCGGTCAAGTGGCGCTGCTGACCGGTGAGACGAAAACAGAGGCCATTCGTAAGGCTCTTGAAGACCGGAAGCGGCGCCTTGTGGCTACGCCCGTGGGCGATCGGCGGGCCACCGTGCTGTCGTTCCTAAAGAAACGAGTATGGAAAGGAGTGCCCAGGAGCGAGAAGGGCCGCATGCTTTCCCGTGCGGAAGAAGACGCAATCCTTGGATACGGTCCGGAGGGCGTATGACGCTGGACTCATCGGCGCTCATCGCCATCCTCTTCGCCGAGCCGGGGTATCTGGCGCTCGTGGATCGCATTCTGGAAGCGGACCACGTGCGCGTGGGCGCCCCGACGCTGGTGGAAACCAGTCTCGTGTTCGCCGGTCGCAAGGGTGCCCGGAGCGCCGAGTCAGTTGAAGGCCTGGTTCGGGAACTGGCGGTCACCATCTCTCCCTTCGGTGAGGCCGAATGGCGAGTGGCGGCGGACGCGTTTCGACGCTTCGGCCGCGGACGCCACGCCGCGGCACTGAACTACGGCGACTGCCTGGCCTATGCCACCGCGCAGACGGCGCGAGACACTCTGCTCTTCGTTGGCGAGGACTTCTCGAAGACCGACATCCCTGCGGCGTGATCCGATCAACCGTCTCGTCACTTCTTCTTGCCGTCAGGATTCCAGTGCTGGAGCAAAGTGATCGGCGCAAGAGCATCGCTTAGCAGGAACGTCGAGAGCACGTCGATTCGGCGAACCAGGTGACCTTGACGGTTGAACTCGAAGATATAGGGACCGTACTCGTCGGAAATATAAAAATGTCTATTGGGACCGATTCGGATGCCTTCCGGATCTAGCCGCAATGTGGCGAAGTCACTGTTGACGTCAAAGACTCCCGCTCCGCCGACAAATGTCTTGCCGAACTCGTTTTTGAGAAACCGAGTATCGAGCAACCGTCTATTGATGCTGCCGGCATCCATCGTGATGTGGAGAAAGTGCACGCGATCGAGGAGTGGAACATCTGTCACACCGTCGAACGGTCCCCGGTCGGGCGCGGCGATGAAGACCTTATGGATACCAGTCACCTGCAAATGTCCTGTGACAACTGTGGACGAAGCACCCCTACCGGCCGGATCGGCGCCGCGCCGATTTCTCACACCAACCCGTGATGAGGGCTTCTTTTTCGACACGCGTCAACTGCTTCATCGCGTATTCGCACGTCAGTGCCCTGCCCATCGCGCGGAAACCTCGCGAATAGACGATGGCCACCGGCCGACGGCCACGCGTGTACTTGGCGCCGCGACCGGCGTTGTGCGCCTGCACGCGCGCCTTCAGGTTGACGGTGTAGCCGGTGTAGAGGGTGTCGTCCGCGCAGCGGAGAATATAGACGTAGAACACGGCGACCAGACCTATCCTTCGCTGAAGGCCACGCCCTGGCTGCGCATGAACTCCTTCAGCTGGCTGACGTGAACACAGTGGCTCACATGACGCTTGGCGTCCTCGACGCCCAGGTCCAGATGTTTAGTGGCCGACTGCATCCCCCAAATCCTGCCGCCGAAATCAAACGCTGGCCCGCCGCTCTGGCCCTCCAGCTCCGGCGTGCTCATCTCGAGGCCGGCGATGGTCTTCCCGTCCTGCCCCAGGGGGTGCCGCGTCACCATCCCGTCCATGAGAACACGCGGTGAGTGCTCGCGGCCAGTTGTGGTCCATTGAATCTCGTCAGTCGCGGAGTCGAACGAAAAGTTCATGAACTCGGGAAAAAGAAACCCAAGCCGGCACAGGAACTTTCCCTGCTTCAGCCCACTGTCATCCCTGGCACATACCGGAAAGGCATCACACAGGAGCCTGGAGTGTCCTGTGAATTTCAGCAGGGCCACGTAGCCAGCGGCACGCTCGAGTTCCTGGATGACCGCGCGATTACCGACGGTCGCAGGGAGTATTGGCCGCGCGGACGTAAATGCCGCGTCCTTCTTCGGCAGTTCGTCGCCGGCCATCAACAACTTCGCCACGTGCGCGCACGTCACAGCCCACCCATCGGCAATGACGACAAACAGCGTCGCGGCGGCTGGAATCACGGTCGAAGATGCCCAGTTCCTGGAAATCGTATGCATCGGCCTCGTGAACCGCGCCGCCTGCTCAATGGCGTCTACAGACATCTGTGGAACGCATGATACACGCGGGCCGCTGGGGCGTAGAATGCGCGAATGACATCCACTCGCACCCTGCCTGCTCTCTGCCTCGCCACGATTCTTCTCGCCGCCACGGCCCTGCCGCTCGCCGTGACCGCACGCGACAACGGGCAGGCGGTGGACCAGGCCATGGTCGCGCGCATCCGCGACGAGGGCCTGCAGCGCTCGCGTGTGATGGACATCGTCTCCTACATCACCGATGTGCTGGGCGCGCGGCTGACGCTCTCGGATGACATGGCGCGCGCCCAGCAGTGGGTGCAGGGCCACATGCGTGAGATCGGACTTGAAAACGTCGCCGCCGAGCCGTTCATGGACTACGGCACGCGCTGGGACAACGAATACGTCTCGCTGCACCTTATCGAACCCGACTACCAGCCGATGGTGGGCTACCCCCTCTCACACACACCGGGCACCAACGGCAAACACACCACACGCGTGGTCAGCGCCGAAATCCGCAACCGTGGCGATCTCGAACGACTGCGCGGCACCTTGCGCGGCGCCTCAGTGCTGTCCACGCCGCCGGCGGTGGTTGACCGCGCGCGATTCAGCGCCGGCGTGGCTCGCTACACGGACGCGGAACTGAAAGTCCTTGAGTCCCCAGCGCCGCCACCGGTCGCGCCACCCGCGCCGCCCGCACAACCAGCCGCCGCAGCCGCAGCCGCTGCACCGGCGCCAGCCGCACCCAACCCGAGCGTGGTCCGGGCCGAAGAGAAGATGGCGTTTTACAAGGCCGAAGGCGTCGTGGCCGTACTACAAAGCGAAAGCGGATGGCCGGGCGCCGTGCGCGGCTTTGCCCGCCCCGGCACCCGAACCGACAACTGGGGTCGCGCAGAGACGCTGGCGTCCCCGCCCATCGTCGCCATCACGCCGGAGCACTACAACAGAATGTACCGGCTGCGCGAACGGGGGCTGCCGGTCACGATCGAAATCGAGATTCGCAATCGCGTGGGCGCCTCGGTGGAACAGGCCAGCAACGTGGTGGGCGATATTCCCGGTAGCGATCTGAGAGATGAAGTGGTGATGATTGGCGCGCATCTGGACACCTGGCACGCCAGCCCGAATGCGAGCGACAACACGTCCGGCGTGGCGGTGGTGCTCGAAGCCATGCGCATCCTGCGTGCGGTGGGCGCGAAGCCACGACGCACCATTCGCGCCGCCTTGTGGGCCGGCGAAGAACAGGGCCTGCATGGCTCGCGCGAATACGTGCTGAAACACTTCGGAGACCCCGCAAGCCCCAAAGGCGTGACGCCGGCTTACGAAAAACTCTCGGCCTACTTCAACCAGGACTATGGACCCGGACAGTACCGGGGCATCTACCTGCAAGGGAATGAAGGGGCCCGGACAATGATGACCAGTTGGACCGCGCCATTCCACGACCTGGGCATGACGACCGTGTCGCCGCGCGGCGTGGGCAGCACTGATCACATTTCCTTCGATCGAGTGGGACTGCCGGGCTTCCAGTTCCTTCAGGATCGCGTGGGCGGCACCGGCGGCCACACCAACCTGGATTTTCTCGAAACACTGCCGCCCGAAGACCTCATGAAGAACGCGACCATCATGGCGTCATTCGCGTACCACGCGGCCATGAGCGAT
>SYFT01000015.1 GCA_005799825.1 Acidobacteriota bacterium
GCGCCTGCGACATCAGGCGGGCCTGCAGGCCCATCTGCGCTTCGCCCATTTCGCCTTCGATTTCAGCGCGGGGCACGAGAGCGGCCACCGAGTCCACCACCACCACGTCTACGCCGTTTGACCGGATCAGCACCTCGGTGATTTCGAGGGCCTGCTCGCCGTTGTCGGGCTGAGAGACCAGCAGGTTCTCGAGGTCCACACCGAGTTTCTGGGCGTATTTGGCGTCCAGGGCATGCTCGGCATCGATAAATGCCGCCACGCCGCCGAACTTCTGCGCCTGTGCAATGGTGTGCAAGGCCAGCGAGGTCTTACCCGACGACTCCGGACCGAAAATCTCGATGACACGGCCGCGAGGGAAGCCACCCACCCCTAGCGCCCAATCAAGACTGATGGACCCGGTCGGAATCACCGGAATGGGCGCGATGGCGTCTTTTCCGCCCAACCGCATGATCGAGCCCTTGCCGAACTGCTTCTCAATCTGGCCGACGGCCAGCTCCACGGCCTTGGTGCGCTCACGATCCCCCGACCGGTCTTCTTTTTCTGTGCGATCTGCTACTGCCATAGGTTTAGTCATCCTCCCCGCGGGGCCGCCGCCAATCGACGCGACCACGGCTGGGCCGTAACACATTCTAGAAGTGTGCCAAGGGTGAGTCAAGCGAAAATTCGACATGGTATTCCTCTATCCTTAATTCCACCAATTAGTTATGAGCCATCCGACTTTCGCCTTGCGGCGCCAGGATTGCAGGTTTTGCCACCCCTGGTCCGCTCGGCTATTGAAGATTCTCAACTGGCAGCGTGACAGCGTGGGTCACGGGTGGTCCGGGGTATCGTGAGGTTCGATGCCTTCGCCGCTTGGACATGGAATGGCGGCGCTTGCCGTGGGGTGGAGCGTCTCGGGCTTGCCGGCGAATCGGTCGGGGCTTCTGCGACAGACTGCCATGCTCGTCGCCATTGGCATCGCCCCAGACCTTGACCTGCTCATCGGCCGGCACAGCATGGAGACCCACAGCGTTGGAGCGGCCGTGATCGTGGCCAGTATCGCGGCCTGGCAGCGCTGGCCCGTCGCCTCGTCACGGCTTATGATCTGGGTCGCAGTAGCGCTGGTCTGGATGTCGCACCCTTTGCTCGACGCGCTGGGAAGCGACACCTCGGTGCCGATTGGCGTGATGGCGTTCTGGCCGCTGTCAGACGCCAACGTGCAAACGGGTTGGGAGGTCTTCGGGCCGATCTCCCGCCGCTACTGGCGCGACGATTTCCTGGCGATCAACCTGCGCTCAGTTTCGACGGAGATCCTCATCCTGGCACCCATTCTCGCAGTTGTAAGGGCCGTGAGACTTAGGAAAGTGGGAGATTGTGAGATTGGGAAGTGACTGCACCTCGCCAGTTCCTCAGTTCCCCAACTTCCCATTTTCTAAGTTCCTAAGTAGCGTATGTGTAGAACCCCTGGCCTGACTTCTTGCCGAGGTGTCCGGCGGCCACTATGCGGCGGAGCAGGGGACACGGGCGGTACTTGGAGTCGCCCAGGCCGCTGTGCAGCACCTCCATGATGGCCAGGCACACGTCCAGGCCAATGAAGTCGGCCAGCGTGAGCGGTCCCATGGGGTGATTCATGCCGAGTTTCATGACCGAGTCGATCGCCTCTGGCGTGCCCACACCTTCCATCACGGCGAAGATGGCCTCGTTGATCATCGGCATCAGGATGCGGTTGGCGATGAAGCCGGGGTAGTCGGCCGCTTCTACCGGTGTCTTACCAAGCGTGCGGCACAGGCCTGACGCAGTTTGTATCGCCTCGAGCGACGTGGCCTGTCCGCGGATGAGTTCAACCAGCGTCATCAGCGGCACGGGATTCATGAAGTGCATGCCGAGGACGAGTGACGGCCGCGTCGTCGCCGCGCCGATCGTGGTGATCGAGATGGACGACGTGTTGGATGTGAGGATGACGTCGGGCCGGGTGATGGTGTCGAGTGCGCCGAAGATCTGGCGCTTGACGTCGAGACTCTCGACGACGGCTTCTACGACATAGTCAACATCGCCGAACCCATCGAGCGAGGGCGCGGCCGAGAGACGGCCGAGCGCCGCGTCGCGATTCTCTGCGGTCATCTTGCCCTTCTCGACACACTTCGCGAGGTTCTTATCGACGGTCTTGAGCGCGCGATCGATCGCTGGCGCCGCCGCGTCGTGCAACTTGACCGTGAACCCCGACTGCGCAAACACCTGCGCAATCCCATTTCCCATCGTTCCTGCGCCGATGACTCCTATTACTTTGATCATGTGTCTTCCTCCCTCGGCCGTGAGGAACAGGCCGAGCTACGTATTAAGAGCCGAGCTACGGACCCAAAGAAAGCCGGCCGAAGGCCCACCGAACACCCTGGACGCTGGACCTCAGAGTATTTCTACCGCCAACGCCACGCCGTTGCCGCCCCCGAGACAGAGCGTCGCGACGCCGCGCTTCTTACCCTGGTGCTTGAGCGCGTAGAGCAGCGTCGTCAGCACGCGCGCACCACTTGCGCCAATCGCGTGCCCCAGCGCGACTGCGCCGCCGTGTACGTTGACCTTCAGCGGGTCGATGCCTAGTTCACGGATGACCGCTACGCCCTGCACAGAAAATGCTTCGTTTAACTCGAACAGATCCACGTCGGACAGCTTCCAGTTGGTCTTTAACAGCAGTTTCCTCACCGCATCCACCGGCGTCATCAGCACCATCTTTGGTTCCAGGCCCGAGGTGGCCTGGCCGACGATGCGGGCGATAGGGGTGAGATTGAGATGCGCGGCCACATCGGCGGCCATGACGACAAGCGCGGCGGCCGCGTCATTCACGCCCGGCGCGTTGCCGGCCGTGACCGTGCCGTCCTTCTTAAACGCCGGCTTGAGGCGACCGAGCGACTCGAGCGACGTGTCTTCGCGAATGGGCTCATCGGTATTCACGATGATCGGGTCACCTTTGCGCTGGGGAATCGAGATCGGAAGCATCTCGTCTATGAACGCGCCGCCCTTAGTCGCCTTGGCGGCCTTGCGATGGCTGTCCACGGCGTAGGCGTCCTGTTCCGCTCGGCTAACCTTGTAGGTGTCAGAGACGAATTCTCCCGTCATGCCCATATGCACATCGTCAAACGCGTCCCACAGGCCGTCATGGATCATGGAATCCACCACCTTGCTGTCGCCCATGCGCAGGCCTTCGCGGACCTTGAAGAGAAGATAGGGGCAGTTGCTCATGGACTCCATGCCGCCAGCGACGGCAATGTCGATGTCGCCGGTTGCGATGCCTTGTGAGGCCAGCATCACGGCTTTGAGCCCTGAACCGCAGACCTTGTTGATCGTGAGCGCGCCCACGGTGATGGGGAGGCCGGCGCGCAGCGCGGCTTGACGGGCCGGTGCCTGGCCAACGCCGGCGCTGACCACATTGCCCATGAGGCATTCGTCTACGGTGGCGGGATCAATACCGGCGCGGGCGACGGCTTCGCGAATGGCGAGGGCACCCAGGTGCGGCGCGCGGAAGTCTTTGAGCACACCCAGGAACTTGCCGGTGGGTGTACGAACAGCGCTGACGATCACTGATTCACGCATGACACTCACTCTGTAATGATGATGCGACGAATAGCCGTAGGGCCCAGCAGGTGGGTGAGTCGCTCGGCCACCATCGGCCGCGCGCGTTCTAGTTCGGTGCGCCACACGGCATCGCGCGCGCGAACGCGCAGCGTACCATCGGTCGTCCACTTGGGAGTGCTGGCTCGCGAGAGCGCAGGACCCGCGGCAATGGACCACGCGAAGGCGACCTTGCCGGGTGAGAGTGGCTGGGCGTCGAGCAGTGGCCCTAGGATACGAGCAGCCGTCTTCTGCAGCGATTCCATGCGACTCGGAAGTGTATCATCCGGTCATGAGTTTGGTGCTCGCGTCCGCGTCTCCACGGCGACGTGAACTGCTCGCCGCAGCGGGATTCACGTTTGAGGTGATTGCGGCCGACATCAACGAGCAGATGCGCGCCGATGAGGCGCCGGCAGACTATGCGCGCCGGATGGCCGTGGAAAAGGCTGGTGCGGTACGCCACAAAGCAGGCACGCGGCCCGTGCTGGGGGCCGATACCATCGTCGTGGTTGACTTGGCGGTGCTGGGAAAACCTGTGGACGATGCAGACGCCGTGCGGATGCTCACGCTGCTGTCGGGCCGGATGCACGCGGTAGTGACAGCAGTGGCGGTGTGGTGGCCGGCCACTGACGCACCGGATGTGGCCGTCGAAACCACGGAGGTCTGGATGCGGGAAATGTCGTCCGACGAAATCGCGGCCGCGGTGGCGTCTGGGGAGCCTCGCGACAAGGCGGGCGCATACGCAATTCAGGGATTCGCGTCGCGCTGGATCACCCGAATTGAAGGCGCATACGACACAGTAGTGGGGCTGCCTGTGTCAACCGTCGACCGCCTGTTGCGCCACCGGGCGTCCGGGGCGTATCCTTAACGGTGAGGCGAGGGCTGAAGATGTCAAAAAAAACGGTCCGTGTCAGCGTGTCGGCGGTAGTTATCCTGTCGGCCTTGTCGTGGTTGATGATTTCAACAATTTCCGAAGGCGCCGAATACTACCTGAAGGTTGAAGAGGTCATGGCCAACCCGCAGGAGTGGCAGGGCAAACGTCTGCAGGTGCACGGACATGTGCAGGGCGCCCCCCTGGTCAAGGCGTCAACGCTGGAATACCGCTTCAAGATTCACTCGAACGGACAGGTCATGGACGCGGTCTATACGGGAGTGGTCCCCGACACGTTCAAGGCCGACGCTGAGGTGGTGGTGAAGGGACGGTTGGGGCCCAACAACGTCATCCACGTCGAGCCGAAGGGCATCATGGCGAAGTGCCCGTCTAAGTACGAAGCCGGTCCCACAGCTCCAACCGTTCGTTAGCCGCGGCGCCCTTCTGGTCGTTGGCGTTCCCACTAGAAACCTCACTATGGCGTCACTTGGTTACTTCCTTATTCTCGCGGCCTTTGTAGTCGCCAGCGCGGCGTTTGCCACGGGGGTGGCCGGCGGCCGCCGCGGACGCTCGTCGCTAGTCCACGGCTCGGTCGGCCTCTTCCATGTCTTAACTGGGTTGATGCTAGTGGCGTCGGCCATTATCGTGCACGCGTTCGTCACCGAGGACTACAGCATCAAGTATGTGCAGCGGTACTCGGACGCCGCGCAGCCGCTGTTCTACAAGCTAACGTCATATTGGGGTGGCCTCGACGGGTCGCTGATGTTCTGGGTGACGTTGCTGGCCGTGTTTGGTAGCGCGGCCGTGCACATCAACCGTGACCGGCACCGCCTGCTTGTGCCCTGGGTGGTGGCCGTCATCTCCGTTGTGCAGATGTTCTTCCTCTTCCTGATGGTGGTGCACAACAACCCGTTTGAGACGCACCTGCTGGCCTCGCCGGCCGAAGGCCGGGGCTTGAACCCGCTCCTCCAGAATTTCTACATGGTCATTCATCCGCCTCTGTTGTATCTGGGGTTTGTCGGCATGACCATCCCGTTCGCGTTTTGCCTGGCCGCACTCATCAGCGGCCAACTCGACGACTCCTGGCTGCGCGCGGTGCGGCGCTGGACGATGACGTCGTGGTTGTTCCTGACCATTGGTCTCGCGCTTGGTGGCCTGTGGGCCTACGAGGAACTCGGGTGGGGTGGCTACTGGGGCTGGGACCCTGTGGAGAACGCGGGCCTGCTGCCGTGGTTCACGGCCACCGCGTTCCTCCACTCGGTGATGGTGCAGGAACGCCGGGGCATGTTGAAAGTCTGGAACGTGTCGCTCGTCATTGTGACGTTTTTTCTCACCATCTTCGGGACCTTCATGACCCGGTCTGGTATCGTGCAGTCCGTGCACGCGTTTGGTGAAGACCGTGAACTGGCGTGGATGTTCACCGTCTTCATGGTCGCCATTGTGACCATCAGTTTTGGCTTAGTGATTTGGCGCATGCCGATGCTCAGGGCGCGCAACGAGCTCGACTCGTGGGCGTCGCGGGAAGCGGCCTTCATGGCCAACAACTGGGTCCTGCTGTTCTCGGCCTTCTTCGTGCTCTTTGCGACGATGTTTCCCACGATCAGCGAGGCGCTCCGGGGCGAGCGCTTGACCGTAGGCCCGCCGTTTTTCGACAAGTGGATGCTGCCCATTGGGTTGATGCTCCTGGTGCTGGCCGGCATCGGGCCGCTGCTGGCCTGGCGCAAGACGGCTGTGTCTAGCATGCGGTATCAGCTCATGTGGCCGCTCACCTCTGCCGTAGTGACGGGCGTCACCATGACCGCATTCGGCGTCCAGTTCTGGGCCGCGGGGTTGTGTTTCTCGCTTTGCGCGCTTGTGGCCGGCACGATCTTCCAGGAGTTCTGGCGCGGTTCGGGTGTGCGGCAACGGGCCACTGGCACCGATCGCTTCACCGCGCTCATCGGCCTGTTCGCCCGTTCACGTCGCCGGTATGCCGGTTACATCGTGCACCTCGGCATCGTCCTCATCTTCCTGGGCTTCGGCGGCAATGGCTTCAAGCTCGAAGAGCAGGTGGTGGTCACACCTGGCCAGCAAGTGGCAGTTGGACCCTACGTCGTCAAGTACTCGGCGCTCAAGGTCACCAACGATGCCCAGAAGCAGATGATTACGGCGCACGCCACGGTCGAGCGCGACGGCGCATCGATCGGCGGGATGTACCCGGCGCGGTGGTATTTCCGCGACAAGGAAGACGAGCCGACCACGGAAGTGGCGATCCGCCGTGGTTTTGCCGACGACCTCTACATCGTGCTGGCGCAGTTTGAGGTAGGCACCCAGCAAGCCACTCTTGAAGTGACCGTCAATCCACTCATCAACTGGATGTGGTTCGGTTTCGGCATCATGGCGGTGGGCACCATCCTGTCGTTGCTCCCCGAACGGGCCATGGCCTTCACCACGGCCAGTGTGCCGCAGGGTGCGGTGACCACGTCGCTGCTCGTCTTGATGCTGGTGGGCGGGCTCTTCGCGCCGGCGCACGCGCAACACGTGGACAATCCACAGGTCGTCCTGCTGGTGCCGCGAACGCCGGTGGAGAAGAAGCTCAGAGACGAAATTGTCTGCATGTGCGGCACCTGCGGCCGCAAGCGAGTGGGCGAGTGCACCTGCGGCACCGCCGACGCGATGCGCATGGAGATCGCCGCACTGGTGGCGGCAGGCAAGTCCTACGACGAGGTCGTCGACTATTACGTCTCGAAGTATGGCAGCCAGGAAGTGCTGGCCGCGCCGATCGACAAAGGCTTCAATCGTCTCGCCTGGTTCCTGCCGTACTCGGTGGGGTTGCTTGGTGTCGTGGTCGTCGGTGGAATGGCTGTCAGGTGGACGCGCCGGCCTCAGGAGAGGGTGCCGGCGGTGGTGACCATTCCCACCGATGACGCTGAAGCAAAGATCCGTCAGGAGAGACTCAACGATGAGCTCCGAGACCTCGACTGATCAGTCGGCTCCGTTCACGGTCGGCCACTTCTACGTGCTTCTGTCAATGATCTCCGCCACTGCGGCGGTGGTCGTCTCGCGGCACACGCACCCTGTAGCACTGTTGCTGATTAGCGCAGCCACGCTTGCGGCCGGCTATACCGCATTCGCGTTGCATCGGGCGCTGCTCGGCCTCTGGTCCGGCGCGGGCGACGAAGAACCGCTCGGTGTGCGGCAGCGAGAAATCCTCCAACAGGAGAAGGCGCTAATACTGCGCGCGATCAAGGACCTCGACTTCGACTACGGCATGAAGAAGGTCAGCGAGGCTGACCATACTGACATGCTGGAACGGCTCAGGGCGCGAGCGCTGCTGCTGATGCAGCAGTTGGAGCGCGTCCCGGCCACACCCGTCTCTGCGGCACCGCGGGCCAAGAAGGTTCGGCGCGAGGTGCCCACACCGTGTGCACGCTGCGGGATACGGAATGAGCCAGACGCCAAGTTCTGCAAACAGTGCGGCGATCGACTGGGGAACGTGAACGCGTGAGGTCTCAAGGCCGCGGCCTGACGACGTTGATGCTGGTGATCCTCGCGCTCGCGGGTCTCGGCGCCCAGGTCCAGATGCCTAATCCCAAAGAGATGTCGGGGCGGCCGCTTCCCGCCGCCGACGTGCCCGTGGGTACCGTAACCGTGCGTGTCATCCGCGGCGGGTTCGACAAGGATGTGCCGAACCAGCCGGTGGAATTCATCATCGACGGCTCGGCACGCGTGGTGAGCACCGATGCCACCGGGCGAGCGACGGTGTCAGGGTTGCGCAGTAATACTTCTGTGACCGCCGTGGCAACGGTGGACGGCGAGCGGCTCGAGTCCCGGACGTTTGTGATGGGATCGAGCGGCATTCGCGTGGCGCTGGTCGCCACGGATCCTGACGAAACGGCCCGCGCGGTGGAAGACAAGACGCTGGCCTCGGCGCCTGCGACCAAGGGCATTGTGGTCCTTGGCCCTGGGTCGAGGGTGGTGGTGGAACTGGGTGAGGACGGGTTGACCGTCTTTTACCTGGTGGAGGTCCTGAACAGCGCGCGGACGCCGGTGGATATCGGCGGACCACTGATTTTCGAATTGCCGCAAGGGGCGCGGGGCACGACGATCCTGCCTGGGTCGTCACCGCAGGGGTCGGCCAACGGTCCCCGCATCATTGTGACCGGGCCGTTTGCGCCGGGCGCCACGATGGTGGAGGCCGCGTACGAACTGCCGTATCGCGGCGCGACCGGCACGCTCGAGCAGGTGTGGCCGGCGACGCTCCAGCAACTGTCGCTCATCGTCGAACAGCAGGGCGCGCTCGATATTGCGTCGCCGCAGATTTCCGGCCGCGGCACGATATCGAGCCAGGGTAAACCGTTCATCAGCGCCAGTGGGCCTGCTATTCAGGCCGGGCAAACACTGACGATCAATTTCAGCGGATTGCCGAACCGGCCGGCGTGGCCTCGTTGGGTGGCGCTGATCATCGGACTCGGTTTTGTCTCCTGGGGCCTGTGGTCCGCGTGGACGGCCCCAGCGCGTCGCCGGGTGTGAGACACCGCGTGAGTGTCCAATTCGACACGGTTTATGTCGACAACGTCTCGCGGCACTACGGGCGCCGCCGGGCACTCGCGCACGTCACGCTGCAGGCGCAGCAGGGGGAAATCTTCGGGTTGTTCGGCCCCAACGGCGCCGGAAAGTCCACACTCATTTCCATTCTTTCAACTCTCCTGAGGCCCAGCGGCGGCGGCGTGCGGTACGGCGCCCACACTGTGGCTGACACCGGCGATGCGCTCCGCGGGCAAATCGGTGTGCTCGGGCACGATCTCTGTCTTTATGGCGACCTGACGGCGCGCGAGAACCTGCGATTTTTCGGCCGGCTGTATGGTCTCGACCGGCTCGAAGCCAGGGTGACCGATGCGCTGGCGCGCGCGCGCCTCTCGGATCGCGCGGACGATCGGACCGGGTCGTTTTCGCGCGGGCTCCGACAACGCCTGGCGTTTGAGCGCGCGCTCCTGCATGACCCGCGCCTGGTCCTGCTCGACGAACCGTTCACCGGCCTTGACGACGATTCGGCGCAGGTCCTGATCGAGCGGCTGCGCACGCTCCGCGCTGCCGGCCACATCGTCGTGATGGCCACCCACGATTTTGATACGGCGGAAGCCGTGGTGAACCGGTCGCTCTGCGTGGACCGCGGACGCACGTGGCCGGTGGCCGATGGCGTGGGCACCCTTCGAGAGCGGTACCGGCGCACATTAGCGGAGTGCGTCTGATGGGGTTCTTTCACACCGTGTGGACCATCGCGCGCAAAGACCTCGTCATCGAGTCGCGCAGCCGTGAGCTGGCCTACACCACGCTGTTCTTTGCGGTGTCGGTGGTGCTCGTGTTTTCCTTCAGCTTTGTCGTCGAGGGCGTGGCCCTGACCGATGCCGCCGCCGGCATCCTCTGGGTGTCGATCGCCTTTGCCGGCACACTTGCGCTGGGGCGGACGTTCGAACGCGAGCGGCAGTCCGACACGCTGAAGGCGGTCCTGCTTTCACCGGTGGAGCGTCCGGCGATCTACATCGGCAAACTCGTCGGGGTCCTGCTGCTGATGCTGGTCGTCGAAGCCGTGATCACGCCCGTGGTGGGGCTCCTATTCCAGGCGCCGATTGACCGGGCCCCGTTACTGCTCGTGGGGTTGCTCGTGACTGGGACACTGGGGTTTGCGGCTGTGGGGACGTTGTTTGCCGCGATGCTCATTCGTGCTCAGTCTCGCGATGTGCTGCTGCCGGTGCTGCTGTATCCGATTACGATACCACTTGTGATTGCGGGCGTGCGGGGCACCGCCGCCATCTTTGCGGCTGAGCCGAATCTGGCCGTGGCGCAGGCGTGGCTGGCGATGCTGGTATTCTTTGACGCGGTGTTCCTGACGCTCGCCCTGTGGGTGTTCGGGCCCGTGATGGGTGAGTAGGCGCGCGTAGCAGTCAGTAGGCAGGTCTCAATGCAGAATCGGTCGATACTGGTCCCGGTGCTCCTGTGCGCGGCGGCCGTGATGTTCTTTCGTGCGCCGTTCATGATCGACGCGGCGCCGTACGAGTCCACCATGGGCTTGATTCAACGGATCTTCTATTTCCATGTGCCGTCGGCCATGGTCATGTTTCTGTCGGCCCTTGTGTGCGGCGTGGCGAGCGCCGTCTATTTGGCGAAGCGATCGCCACACGCGGATGCGGTGGCCGTGTCAGCCGCGGAGATGGTGGTGGTGTTCGGTCTGATTGTGCTCGTAACCGGGCCCCTCTGGGCCAGGAAGGCCTGGGGCGTCTGGTGGCAGTGGGATGCGCGCCTCACCTCCGCGCTCGTGTTGTGGCTGATCTTCGTGTCGTATCTGCTTCTGCGGCGATTCGCCGGTGCTGGGTCCGAAATGGTGGCTGCCGCGGTGGGCGTCTTCGGCATGGCCAACGTGCCGTTTGTGTACTGGTCAGTGAATGTCTGGCGCACGATTCACCCCAACACCAACGTCGTCGCGTCGCTGATTCCCGAGATGCGCGTGCCGTTGTACTGGGGCACCGCGGCGTTTCTCCTGCTGTATATCGCGCTGCTGTTGACGAGGATGCGCCTCGAAGCGAGCCGCATGCAACTCGAGGCGGCATATGCGGAAATTGAGGACTGAGGAGTGGGCGATTGAGGATCGGATTGCCGGATTGGGCGATAGTTGGATTGGCCGATGGGAGATTGTCGATGAAAAGTTTCGGGTTTTGCGTCCTCCTGTTTGTGGCTGGTATCACACCGCCGATGTTGGCTCAGCAGCCGGCGGCGTCGCAGCCACCCACGCCGACCAATGAGTTCGTCCCGCTGAGCGAAGCTGCGCCGCGTGAAGTACTGCCGGCGACACCGCTGGTATTTTACGCCTACGGATTTGTCTGGGTAGCGTTGCTCGGTTACGTCTTCACGATCTGGCGCCGGATGGCGCGGGTCGAGCGCGACCTGGCCGATGTGCAGCGCCGACTCAAGGACGGGGGAGGCGGGCGCTGATGTTCGCGATGCCTTCGACGCATTTCATCTTCATCCCGGCTACGCTCCTGCTGGGAATGGTGGTTGGGTGGGTGCTTGGATCGCGCGCCGCGCGTGACGCGTTCGCCATGGAACTCCAGCGCCGTGAAGAACGGGCCAAGCGAAAAGCAGATGTAACAACTTAGAGCCCGACTTCCAGACGATTGGCGAGCGCCAGGGAGAGTCCGGCTGCGATGATGCGCTGCTGGGCTGCCGCCACGCCGTACTCCACACGCCGCAATTTCACCGTTTCCGCGCCTCCATCGAGCACGCCGAACGCCGCGCGCGGGTCTCCATCACGCGGCTGTCTGACCGAACCGACGTTCACCAGCAGATATCCATTCGTGGGCCCCGCCACGATATAGGCGCCGTCTCCAAAGGGCGAGTCGTCGCGAACAGACAAGCCGTGGGCACGGAACACGGCAGGCACGTAGGTGTGGGCATTCAGATACACCGGCGTCGACGCGGACTCGATCGCGCGGCGGGCGTCGAGTGCATCCTGCACGTAGAAGTCCTCGTCAAACGGTGCGCCGTGGCAAAACTCGACCGAGGGGCTGAGCGTCAGGGGGCCTTTCGGCAATTCGGCGAGGCTGGTCAATGCGGCGAGGGGGGGGGAGGAAATTGCTCCCGTGTCCACTCGATTGCCATGCGGGCCAGTAGATTGAACAGCGCCATGTTCTCAAGATCCGCGCACGCCTTGTCGTGGTTGCCGCGCACGGTCAGCACGGGCGCGGCGTTAATCGCCGAGCAGGATCGCGCGATCGATGTGGAGACCGACGGTGGCCATCAGCACCGCATCGAGCCCTCGATGTTCGAGTGAATGTCTACCAGGAGCAGTGTGCGCATCAGTCAATCTGAAAGGGCATGTCCATCGTCAGGGGTGTGTTGTCGAGGACGTCCATGATGCGATCGGCTACCACCGACGCGCGTGTTTTCGACGCCGCCACCCGCACATGCGCCTGACGGTACCCTTCCGTTCGCGCCGCGTAGAGACGCTCAAGCTGCGGTCGATCCGCCGCAAGGGGTCGGCGGCCATCGCGCGGAATGCGTGGAATAAGTTCGGCGAGCGGCACATCAATCCACACAGACACCCCATCGAAGTTAATCGCCGCACGGTTGACTGGATCTGCGAACGTCCCGCCTCCGGTGGCCACCACCACGTGACGCAGCGGCCCGAGGAGCGCGAGTATCTCGCGTTCGACCGCGCGGAAATACGGCTCGCCCTGCGTTGCAAAGATCTCGGCGACCGTGCGCTTCTCACGTACCTCAATCAGGTGGTCGATGTCTTCGAGGCGCCAGCCGAGGCGCGCCGCCAGGTGGCGCCCGACGGTACTCTTGCCGGTGGCCATGAAGCCGACGAGGTAAATCTTGTCGAATGTCATCGCGCCAGCCGCCTGAGGTCGGCCTCGAAGGTGGGATAGGAGACCGCCACGCTCTGGGCGCTGTCGATGTGGGTCGGACCGCCGGCCGCCAGACCAACGATGGCGAAGGCCATGACCAGCCGATGATCACCCACGGCATCGGCGCGCCCTCCGGACGCCCGGATACGCCCGTTGATCAGGAAGCCGTCGGGCTGCTCCTCGCTGGCCACGCCGAGTGCGCGGAGCCCCGTGACCAGCGCGGTGATCCGATCGCTTTCCTTGACTCGAAGTTCCTGGGCCCCGGACACCTCAAGACGGCGCCCGGCAGCCGCGCATGCGGCCAGGACGGGCAGTTCATCGATGAGGCCCGGCACCTCCTCGGGCTCGATTCGAGTGTCGCTACAGTCGCGGTACCTCACGTTGATTGAGCCGACGGGTTCGCCGCCCTCCAAAGAATCCAGCGAGGTCGTGACCTCAGCTCCGAGGCGCCGTAGCACGTCGAGAAACCCGACGCGGCGTGGGTTGAGCGACACGCCCCGAATCACCACGTGTGACCCTGGGACCGAGGCGGCCGCTGCCGCCCACACGGCGGCTGACGACGGGTCTCCGGGCACGCGTAGGCGCACAGGACCGGCCGCCGGCCGTTGGCCTCCCGGCACCCGTACGCACAGACCGTTCACCTCACACGCCAACCCGAACAGCGGCAGGGCCTTTTCAGTGTGGTCACGAGTCGCGGCCGTTTCCACCACCGTGGTGACCCCTGACGCGAACAGGCCCGCCAGCAGGACCGCGCTTTTAACCTGGGCGCTCGGTACCGGCGGCGTCCAGGTGACGGCCGTAAGGGTGTGTCGACCGTGGATGACCAGGGGAGCCCGGCCGTCCCGAGAGGAGATGCCGGCACCCATCGCGGTCAGGGGGTCGATGACTCGCTGCATGGGCCGGCGCTGGATGGACTCGTCACCCGTCAGGGTAGAACGGAAGGGGTGGGCAGCCAGCAAGCCGGCCAGCAGCCGCATGGTGGTACCGGAGTTCACCACGTCCAGGGGCGCCGCAGCCTGTCTCCAGGGTCCGCCGGTGACCGCCAGCACGTCGAGGTCCTCAAACACCAGTTCCGCCCCGAGCGCGCGCAGGCAGGCCACCGAGGCCGCGACGTCGGCGCCCGAGGACAGGTGTTCGATCACGGACCGGCCCGGGGCCAACGCCGAAAGCATCACATAGCGGTGGGAAATGGACTTGTCGCCGGGCACTTCAAGGTCGCCGCGAACGGCACGAACAGGGGAGACGGTCAGGGAATACATTTTCCGGTGCGGCGGATGAGAACAGCCAGCTTAATATGCTACTCGTCTTAAGATGCCCACCGACCAACACCTCATCCGCCTGGAGTTGCCCAGCTCGTTCGAGATGCTCGATCTGGTCCAGATTCTCAGTGATCGACTGTCCTCGCTGGCCGGGCTGGACGAGGACACCACGCACTGGGTGAGCGTGGCCGTGCGCGAGTCGGTGATCAATGCCGTCAAACATGGCAACCGTGAGGATCGGTCAAAACATGTGACCGTGGAGTTCACGCTGGCGCCCCGTCTCAAGCCCGCGCGGTTCACCGTTGAAGTGCTCGACGAGGGGGAAGGGTTCGATTACCAGGAGGTCGATGACCCGCTGGCCCCCGAGAACCTGATGAAGTCGAGCGGCCGCGGCATTTTTTTTATGCGCAACTTCATGGACGACGTGGCGATTGCTCGGCGGCCTGAAGGCGGGATGTCCGTGCGCCTGGTCAAGAACCTCCAGTAGGTGGCGCTCGATCCCCGGTTCCTTGCGGTCGCGGTCGAGGCCGCCCTGGCGGCCGGCCGGCTGCAGCGTCACTACTTTCGGAGTGACCTCAAGATAGAGAAGAAGGGAGTCATCGACCTCGTGACCGAGGCCGATCTTGCCGTCGAACAGGATATTCGCGAGCGACTGGCCCGACACTTTCCGACGCACATCGTCCTTGGGGAAGAAGCGGCCCAGTCGGCTCCGACCGGGGCGTCGCCGTTTCGCTGGATCGTGGACCCGATCGATGGCACCACCAATTTCGCCCACGGCCTGCCGCTGTTTTGTGTCTCGATTGCGCTTGAGGTGGAAGGGCTTGTCGAGGTCGGCGTTGTGTTTGTTCCGATGCTGGACGAACTGTTCACCGCCGAACGCGGTATGGGCGCGCGGCTCAACGGCCGGCGGCTGTCGGCGACTCGGGAGTCGTCGTTGATTGACTCGCTGCTGGTGACCGGATTCCCGCCGCAGGCGGCCGACCGGCGCGGCGAACAGCTGGCGGTGTTTGGGGAGTTCCTCGGTCGTGCACGGGCCGTGCGGCGGCTGGGGTCCGCGGCGCTCGACCTGGCGTTTGTCGCAGCGGGGCGCTTCGACGGGTTCTGGGAGCACTCGTTGCGCGCCTGGGACGTGGCGGCCGGGGCCTTGCTTGTTGAGGAAGCCGGCGGGCGGGTCACCGACTTCTCGGGTGGTGTGTTCGACAACTTCGGCGGTCAGCTGCTCGCGTCAAACGGCTGTATTCACGCTGAACTTGTCGAGGTGCTGGGGGACGTCCGGCGACGGATAGCGCTGACCGGGTGAACTCGCGAGGGGACAGTAGCCCGTCTGGCGCGAAAATGTCGGCCTGGAATCCCGGGCCGAGATTGGCATCGATCCTGCTGCTGGGATAAGCGGGTGCGACTACGCGTCCGTTCAAGGAGAATCGTATGAATCGGATGATGCAGAGGGCAGCAATGGGCGCGGCAGCGTTGGCGCTGATGCTCGGGACCGCCGTGCCGGTGTCGGCGCAGGTGGTGCACTCGATCGGGCTTGGCGCCGGGGTCTTTTCGCCACGAAGCCTTGATGCGCGCGATATCGATGATGTCCTGGTCGAGAACCTGAACACGCTGTCGTTTGGCATTAAGGACTTCCGCGGCGGCCTGGTCTTTGGCGAGTGGGCCATGACGTTCTCCGACCGCGTCGAACTGGCGCTGAGTGCCGGGTATTATCGCCGGACAGTGCCAAGCGTCTACGCCGACTACATCAATAACAACGCCAAGGAAATTGAACAGGACCTTCGGCTGCAGGTGGTGCCGATGTCCGCCATCGTCCGGTTCCTGCCGGTTGGCCGCGCCGGTAGAGCGCAGCCGTATCTGGGTGGTGGCGTGAGCGCGTTGCGGTGGCGCTACTCGGAAATCGGCGAGTTCGTAGACTTCAACAATAACTTTGCGGTGTTCCGGGATCGGTACATCGCGAATGGGACCACGCTGGCTCCGGTCGTGCTCGGCGGCCTGCGCCTGCCCTTGGGCGGTGACATTTATTCGCTGAACACCGAGCTCCGGTATCAGTTCGGCTCGGGCGATCTGGGCGCCAACTCAGGATTCCTGACCGAGAAGATCGACCTGAGCGGCTTGAACTTCACGGTCGGCTTCCAAATTCGGTTCTGACATAAAGCACGACACCCCCGCCGTGGGCGGCGCGCGTGAATCCAGCAAGGAACGTTGGATTCACGCGCGTCAGCGCGGCCAGCGTATCCCCACCTTCGGCAGACTCTTCGATCAGGATCCACTTCACGTACGGCCGGGGCGCGGTGAGCGCCGCGGTCCACAGATCGCCGTTGCCTTCGTGCAGGAAATCGCGAAGCTCGAACCCGTGCGCTGCCAACTGCTGCATGTAGTGCCCGAGTGAACCCATGCTCGCCATAATGGGAGAGCCGTCCCACACGTCAGTCAGGGCTACGGTCACCGCCTGTCTCGCGTCGCTTGTAGGTTGCTCCCGCTGTGCTTCGCGCACCATCGGCGCGGCATCATCGAGCGGCGGCGTCATCCAAAGGGCGACCGCGAGAAGAGCTGCGGCGGCCGGGGCGTGCAGCCGCCGGGGCAACCGGGCGAGCGCGAACGCGCCGATGACTGGCGCAGCCACAATCAGTGCGGTCATATAGCGAATGCGGATCGGATGCCCGCTGTAAAATGCATATGCCGGCAGCGCGGCCGCCGCGGCCATCGTCAGTGGCACGAGCGCGCGTGCGATGCCTTCCCGGGATGGCGTCTTGGGCGTCTGACCGACGGCGACGACGCAGGCGATCGCGCCGGCCAGGCCAAACCACAGCAGCCATGGACCGCCGAGTGCGGTGACACCCTCAGCGACCTGACTGAACGCCAGGGCCAGATCGCCCAGCGCTGGGTTGTTGGCCTCGAAGAACCCCGACGTCACAAACCACTGGCCGGTGCTTCCCCAACTCAGCAGCAGGAACGCGACGACCGCGGCGGAGGGATACAGCGCGAGACGTGCGGCGCGCGGGATCGACGCGACCGCCGCTGCGGCGACAAGGGCCGCGGTGATGAACCACCCCTCGTACCGCGTGAGCATCAGTGCGGCGAGTACCGTGCCTGTGCGCAGCGTCTGTTCCGGACCCGATTGCTGCAGCCAGCGGTCCATCGAGACGAGTGCAGCAAGCGAGAGCCCGAAGAGCAGGGGTTCGGTCATCGGCGTGCTCTGGAGGTAGAGCACGTTCGGGTTCAGGAGAATCACTAACGGTACGGCCACGGCAATGGCCCACGAAGACGTGGACCGCCACAGCCAGCCTGCAAGGGCGCCCAGCCCGGCCGACAGGAAGCCTATTGACAGGACCACGCCTGACCAACCGGTGCGATAGCTCCAGTCCCACTGCACGGGCAGGGCGTTGAGTAGGTGCGGCAGAGGCAGCCAGACCGC
>SYFT01000103.1 GCA_005799825.1 Acidobacteriota bacterium
CGCCGCCCATGCCGCCGATCTCGCGAAGGGCCACCCCGGCGCGCAGATGTGGGACGACGCGTTGTCAAAGGCGCGGTTTGAATTCCGGTGGGAAGATCAGTTCAACCTCGCACTTGATCCCGTGACCGCGCGCGCGTTTCACGACGAGACATTGCCGTCCGATGGCGCGAAAGTGGCGCACTTCTGCTCGCTGTGCGGCCCGAAGTTCTGCAGCATGGAGATCACGCAGCAGATTCGCGACTTCGCTGACGCGCAGGCGGTAGATGTGGAAGGGGCGCGGACGCTTGGCTTGGCTGGCAAGGCTGAGGAGTACCTGCGTCAGGTCGTTAAAGCGGACTCCACGCGAAGCGTGAAGGGCTGAAGGGGTAGCCGACGCATGAGTCACCTGGCAAACCGGCGGCAGTTTGTTGCGGCACTCACCGCGATTGGCATAGGGTCTCAGCCGTTTGCGCGGGCGCTCTTCTCGCAGGCGGCTCAGGCGCCGCCGTCTCGCGTGACTGCAGCCATGGTGCGAGAGGCCGTACAACTGGCAGGCCTGAAGTACAGCGAGACCGAACAGCAGGGCATGGTGGCTTCGCTGAATCGAATCTTGACGCGAGCCGAGGAACTCCATCAGGCGCCGCCAGACAACGACGTCCCATCGCCCATTCTGTTCAACCCCCGAGTGCCGGGTTTCCCGGTGGTCGTGCCACCGCGGGTGCATCGTCCGGCCGTGCCGGGCCGGCAGACGAGGCCGTCGAGCCTGGACGACCTCGCGTTTCGCTCGATCGCGCAACTGGCGGATCTGGTGCGAAGGCGCGTGGTGTCGTCCGTCGAGCTGACTGAGATGTACTTGCGTCGGCTCGAACGATACAACCCGTCGCTGAACTGCGTGGTGAATCTGACCGCTGATCGCGCGTTGGTGCAAGCGCGGGAACTCGATCGGGAGCTGGCGCAGGGGAAGTACCGCGGGCTCCTGCATGGCATCCCCTGGGGTGTGAAAGACATCGTTGCGGCCAAAGGCGCGCCCACCACTTGGGGTGCTCCGCCATTCGAGCGGCGAGTGATCGATGAAGACGCCGAGGTGGTACAGCGGTTGAGTCGCGCCGGCGCTGTGCTCGTGGTCAAGCTGACCACAGGCGAGTTCGCGTTCGGCGATCAATGGTTTGGTGGCCGCACTAACAATCCCTGGGATCCTGCACAGGGCTCCAGCGGATCCTCGGCGGGCTCGGGCGCGGCCGCTGCTGCAGGGTTGGTCGGTTTTTCGATTGGCACCGACACCGGTGGATCGATCCTGTCGCCCGCGGTGCGCTGCGGTGTGGTGGGTCTGCGTCCCACCTTCGGCCGCGTGAGCCGGCGCGGCGTGATGGCCGCCGGATGGACGCTCGATAAAATCGGACCCATCTGCCGCACCGTTGAGGACTGCGCAGTCGTGCTTCATGCGATCGCCGGTGCCGACGGGTACGACCTCTCTGTTCCCGAAGGTATACCGTTTGGCTGGGACAGCCGCGAATCCGCCAGGGGCAAAGTCGTGGGTGTCGTCGAAGGCATGCTGGAACTCGAGAAGGACCCGGCGGTACGCGCGAACAACACCAGGGCCCTTGATGCCCTCCGCGCGGCCGGCCTCGAGATTCGCAGCGTCAAGGTGCCCACGAGCGACCTCACGTACTTCATCGAGTACACCGAGCGCGCCGCAGGGTTCGAGACAGTGGTGACCACCGGCGCTGATGCCGGCCTCCGAGCGCAGCGGGTGCGCAACGACTTGCGCGCGTATCACCTGGTCACGGCCGTGGACTACCTTCAGGCGAACCGCGTGCGACTGAGGTTGATGGAAGCCTACGCGCGCGCGACACAAGGCGTGGACGTCATGGTTTCTGGCCCGGTGACGCTTGATCCCACCAGCCTGAATCCCATCACAAGTCTTACGGGCCACCCGGCCGTGGCGGTGCCCACGGGCTTCCGCGACAACGGCACGCCGACGGGGTTTACCCTCGCGGGCCGGTTGTACGACGAAGCGGGGCTGCTCGTGGTCGCTCGGGTGATCGAGGCCGCGACGGGCCTCGGCAATAGACGACCCACGCTGAAGGGATGAACCCCTTCAGCCTTCCGCGCCTCGTGTGAAATCGACGGAGCGCGTCAGCGCTCGGGAGGTTTGACGATCTGGATGATCGTCTTGTAGCGGGTGCTGGTGGTGCCGGAGACGTGCAGGTAGCCCGTCTGCCCATTCCAGGTGTAGTCCTTCACCACCACACTCGGCGGATAGACCATCGTGTCTTCCTGGAAGCGCCCGAGATCGAATTGGTGCATGAGTGGGCCCTGGAAGACCACGCGGCCGCTGTTCTTGAGCGTGATCTTGTAATAGGTGACGATCTCCGCAAACGGCGCGTCGGTGCCATACAGGTGATACTGCTGGCCCTTTCCGGCATCAAACGTCTCAAGGAACTGCGCGGCCGGATACAGCGGCACGCCCGCGGACAAATCGGGCGCGGTCTGCGCCGGTGCCGCGCCTCGGCCGGCGCCCGGGAACGGGACCGGCACCTGCGCGCCCGTGCGCACCCCGCCCGACACGACACTAGCCGCCGCGAACAGCCCAGCGATGAAACGTCTCATCCGCATCTGTCGTCAGTATAACAAGACGCCATCCGAGCCGGTTTGGCTCTCGTGGCATAATGAAAGCTCGACACCAACAAGGAGAGTGGCAGACATGAGTGGTTTGAAGACGGTCGTGTTGCTGGGCGCACTGAGTGGCTTGTTCCTGACCGTGGGCACGGTCCTGGGTGGACAGTCCGGCCTGGTCATCGCGTTTGGTATTGCCGTGGTCATGAACATCGGCAGTTACTGGTTCTCCGACAAGATCGTGCTGAAGATGTATCGCGCGCAGGAAGTGCAGGCCGGGCATCGGTTGTACGACATGACCGCCCGTTTGGCTCGCCGCGCCGAACTGCCGATGCCCAGGGTCTACGTGATCCCCGACATGTCTCCGAACGCGTTTGCCACCGGCCGGAATCCGCAGCATGCGGCCGTCGCGGCCACCGAAGGCATCATGCGGCTCCTGTCTGACAGCGAACTCGAAGGCGTGATGGCGCACGAACTGGCGCACGTGAAGAACCGCGACATCCTGATCAGCAGCGTGGCAGCCACCATCGGCGCGGCCATTACCATGCTGGCGCAGTTTGCGATGTTCTTTGGCGGCGGCGGCCGCGACCGCGAGAACGGGCCGAGCCCGATCGCGCTGATTGCCACGATGCTCCTGGCGCCGATCGCGGCCTCGCTGATTCAAATGGCTGTGTCCCGCTCGCGTGAGTTTGTGGCCGATCGCACGGGCGCGCAAATCGCGGGTTCGCCTCTCGGCCTGGCTCAAGCCCTCAAGCGCCTAGAAGCTGGTTCGAAGCAGATCCCTATGGACGCCAACCAGGCCACGGCACACATGTTCATCGTGTCTCCGCTGACGGGGAAGGGATTCAGTGGGTTGTTCTCCACGCACCCGCCGACGCAGGCGCGGGTTGATGCGCTTATGCGCAGCCAGTTCGGCGCCTAGAGCACATACGCCAGCGCAAAGCCGATCTGGAGCGCGAACATCATCCGATACATGTGCGCCCACGAGACGTGGTTCTCGTCGGTGGCGAGCTCTTCGGGCCGGCGCAGCATCAGGTAGCAGACGTAAGCGCCGTACAGGGTCATACCTGCGCCGAGCGCGTGCAGCAGCACCACTTGCCCGGTCAGGATGCCCAGCCAGGTGCCGAGGTTGATCATCAGGAACGGCAACACGAACGCCGGCGAAATCAGCCACGCGGCTTTCTTGGCGCCGTGGATGATGGGCAACGTCCGGCAGCCGCCGCGCGCGTCGCCGGCCATATCGGCAAAGTCCTTGGTCGTGGACGCGCCGAGTAGAAACAGCCCGAAGATGCCGCCGATGAACCACGGCTCCAGGCCCACGGCCGACTTGACCGCAGACCAGCCGGCCACTTTGAGCAGGACACCGCGCGGAATTGCGATCGTGACGTTGGCCCACATGCCGCGCTGCTTGGTGCGCAGGGGTGGGACCGAGTAAATGATCGTCGCCACAACGGCGACCGCCACAATCCAGAAACATTCCTGGCGTCCACCCGGCGCTACGAGCCAGGCCAGCAGCAGCGTGAGGTTGTAGGCGATTCCTGTAAACCACCACGCCTGCCGTATCGTCATCCGGCCGGAGGTGAGCGGCCGTTTCGGCTTGTTGACGCGATCGATCTCCAGATCGTAGATCTGATTCAGCGCGTTACTGCCGGCGTTGAAGACCGCGGCCATGACAGCGCCGGTGAATGCCGGAACGAGGAGCGCCAGGCTCCACGCCTCCCCGGGCGCAGCGCCAATCGCCGTGACCGCTCCAGAGAAGAACCCCAGGGCCGGTGCCACCAGGGTGAAGGGCCGGGCCAGGTCCGAATACGTACGCCAATCCGCCATCGCAGTTAGAGAGTTGACCAAGCTAGCATCGCCAAGCCCGCGCCCATCGCGGAGTTCACGAAATTGACGACGTCGTTGGTCAGCATACCCCGAGCCTCCATCGTGGCGCCGATCACGCCTTCCACGATCGATGCGGCGTTGGCCGTCGCGATCACAAGCGGCACGGCGCTGGTGGAGATCAGGTCAACCCAGGCGCCAATCCCCGCCAGCAGCGCCGACGACACGATGCCGGCGACGGTGCCTTCAAGGGAAATAGCGCCGGTCGTGCCGGGCGCCACGCGCTTCAGTGATGTCAGCAGCCATGTAGTGCGTCCCCTGGCCTTGCCCACTTCGCTCGCGACGGTGTCACTGCCGGCCGTCGCCAGGGCGGCGACCAGTGCCAGGTGGGCGAGGGCGGGGTTTGCCGATCCGGCGGCGATCAGGGCCACCCATGCTGCCACGCCCGTATTGGCGATCGCGTTGCCTGGACCGCGGCGGCCGCCTCGATCTTCGGCGATGCCCGCGCGCGCTTTGCGGCCACGACCCACCCGTGTGGCGATCGACGCCGACAGGAATGTCGCAATCAGCATCGTCCACCCCGCGACGCCGCTGCCGACAATTATGACGGCGCCGATACAGGCGCCAGTGACGGCCCCCGCCCCCGTGACCATGCGCGCGGCCCAGCCCGCAACGGCAACGCCCACGTTCAACGCTACCAAGGCCACGGTTGCAGGCCCCTGCGCCGCCACGTGCGCGCGCAGTACTTCGGGCGTCACATCACTCATGCTCCACAGCACGGCAGCCGCCATAGCCGGCACGGTGATGTTGTCATCGAGGTTCATAGGTACGGTCTCGGCGAAACCGGCGAGGACGGCTGCCGCGACTGGCGCCACGAACAGCCAGGCGTCCGGGGCCGACGATGCGGACCACCAGGTCATCCCGGCTGCGGCCGCGCCGCCGAAGAAGATAAATGACACGAGTCCACCTATCGATTTCTCGCGATTCCACGGCAGCGTGTTAGTGCGTACGTGCGCGCCAACAAGTGTCGCCATGCCGTCGCCAGCCGCCAGGATTGCCCAAGTCGTGGCCACCAGATCGAGGCGCGCTGGAAACAGGAGCAGCAAGGCCAGCACGGCCATTGGGTATAAAACGATGCCCGAGGTCCAGCGGCGTCCGCGATCGGTGTCGCGAAAGACGCCGGGCGCAAGGCGCGGAAGCACGAAGGCGTTGAACACGATGGCGATCGAGGCCAGTAAAAGGGCCTGGGGCCATGTAAGGTCGCGGAGCAGCAGCGCAAACGTTCCGACGCCGATGTGCACGAACTGGCGGCTGACTTCCATGCGGCGGCTGTGTCAGGCCGTAGCGCGTCCGGCGGCCACTTCGGCGCGCCACCAATTGAGGAGATCCGTCAGCGTGTCGTCGATCGACCACTTCGGCCGCCAGCCCAGCTCGGTGCGAATCCGTGCGCTGTTGCCTACTATGCGCGGCTGGTCGCTAGGTCTCAGACGCGCCGGGTCAGTGGCAAGGGTGACCGGCACGTTGGCGATGAAAATCAGTCGGTTCAGCAGGTCCGCAATCCGGTGTGGCGTGTCGGAGCAGATATTGTAGGCACGCCCGGCCTGTCCGGCATCAAGCAGTCGGGCATAGGCATCCGCCATATCGCGCACGTCGGTGAAATCGCGCTCGGCGGCAAGGTTACCCACCCGAAGCTCCGGCGGCATGAGGCCGGCTTCCACCAACGCGATCTGCCGGGCAAAGCTGGACAGCGCAAAGCTAGAACTCTGGTGCGGCCCGATGTGATTAAACGGTCGCGCGACCACCACATTCAGGCCGTCATTCCTGGCCGCGACGAGCGCGAGCTGGTCCTGCGCCAGCTTCGAGAGTCCGTAGGGGCTCGACGGTTCGAGTGGGGCATCTTGGTGAAGCGCCGCATCTGAGTTGCGGTAGATCATCGCCGACGTGACGACGACGACCCGGCAATCGGGGCAGTGCTGGCGCACGGCTTCAAGAAGGTAGTGGGTGCCAAGCACGTTGGTCTGCAGGGGAAGCAGGGAACTGCGCCACGAGTCTCCGACGTGCGGCGAGCCGGCGAGGTGCACGATGCGGTCGGGCCGCGCCTCGGCCATGGCACTCCTCACCGCATCCCTATCCGTGATGTCCACCTGGCTGCGCACCCAGGCCAGCAGAGGCCGTTCGGGTGCGGTGGCGCGGAGATGGGCCACCAGGTGCCGCCCCGCAAAGCCCGCGGCACCCGTCACCAGAGTCGGCCGGCTCGTCATCGCCAATTACGCGCCTGCGCGGTTGCCGTACTGGGTCTTGTAGTAGTCGCGGAAGGCCTGGTCCTTCTCTTTGATCGGCCGCCACCACTGCTCGTTCCGACGGTACCAATCCACCGTCGCGGCCAGGCCGGACTCGAACTCGGCGGCCGGGGTCCAACCGAGGCGACGAAGCTTCGTGGTGTCCAGTGCATAGCGGCGGTCGTGACCCGGCCGATCGGCCACCGGCCGAATCAGCGAACCGGGCCGACCCGTCAAGTCGAGGATGCGTCTGGTCAGATCGACATTCCTGACCTCATTGCCTCCGCCGATGTTGTAGACCTCGCCGTTGGTGCCCTGTTCGATCACTAGGTCAATGGCGCGGCAATGGTCGTCCACGTGGAGCCAGTCGCGCACATTCAGGCCATCGCCGTACAGAGGCAGCGCGATGTTGTCGATGGCGTTGGTGACAAAGAGCGGGATGACTTTTTCGGGAAATTGATTGCGGCCGTAATTGTTCGACGCGCGGGTCACAATCACGGGCACGTCGTACGTGGCCCAATAGCTGTAGGCCAGCCGATCGGCGCCGGCCTTGCTGGCCGAATAGGGATTGCGCGGGCGCAGTTCGTCGGTTTCCGTGCTGGCGCCTTCGGGCACGCTGCCGTACACCTCATCGGTGGAGATTTGGATGAACCGGCGCAGGGCCGGAGCCTGCCGCGCCGCTTCGAGGAGCACGAATGTGCCGATCACATCGGTCGTAATGAAGTCGGCCGCCGACTGGATGGAACGGTCCACATGTGTTTCTGCGGCGAAGTGCACCACAAGTTCGGACTCGCGAACCAGAGGGGCCGCCACAGCGGTGTTGGCGATGTCGCCGTGCACAAACCGGTGGCGCGAACTCTCCGCGACATCCGCGAGATTGTCTAGGCGGCCGGCATAGGTCAGTTTGTCAAGGGTCGTGATCTGCCAGTCGGGGTGGGCGTTGTGGGCCCAGCGCACGAAATTGGAACCGATAAAACCTGCGCCGCCGGTGACAAGGACTCGAATCATCGCTCAACCTCACTATTGCCGAACGCGCCCAGCAGATTCGAGAACGACCCGACACCGGCCAGCGTCAAGGAGAGGGTGAATTTCCGGTCATTCCGCAGCCCCAGGTGGTTCAGGTTTGTCACGGCATAATCCACCGAGACGCCGCAACATTGCGCGTTGTACACAGCGCCGATGCGCTGCTGCAGCATGCGTTCGCGCAACACATCGTAGGTGACACTATAATCGAGAGCCGCACCCCCGTTTGGTCTTCTCGCGCGCGAGGAGACCGAGATGAAGTGGTCGGCGTTCAGCGGGTTGCTGTAGCCCTGCAACCCGGGGATGACCTGACGTTTTGTCCAGTTGGCATTCAAATCAAACCCGGAGGCGGACGCCTGCGCCGATGCGCTGTAATTGCGGACGGCGCGAAACTGCGTGTCGTACTCCACAGTGAATCTTCCGCCCACCGCGGCCGTAGGCGTGACATTGACGGTCCCCCGCAAGGGTGACAGCTTGCTGGGCGGCGCCTGGTAGTAATACAAGTTGCCAAAACTCGACTGATAGTTCTGGTCGTACGAGGCCGCGAGCGATTTGCTGTAGTAAGTCTGGCTGACTTCCACGTTCACGATCTCTCGCGCGATCGGAAGCCCTTCGCCTCGTCGCACACGAGCTAACAGACGGTTCACGATGCCGTACGTCACCCTAGTGTCGCCACCGAGAATTGTGTCCACGTGGTCGAACTGCACCACCCGGCTGAATTGGTCGAAGGCCGACGTGCGCATGACAGTCACCGCCGGTTCGATTACGTGCTTGAAGCGGTCGGAGAATCCGTTGCTAGGTGTGTTGAAGACGCGCGTGAATGTCGGCCCCGTGACCTGCGCCCGCATCTCAATGAGATTGCGTCGCAGCGGCGTGTCCACGAACTTGCCCGTCACCGGATCGCGCGAGGTGTTCCACTCGGTACGGCGTGCTGTTACAGTACCGCGAAACGTCAGGGCCGATCCGATCGCCAGCGGGATGCGCATCGTCACCTGACCATCATGGCGTTTGACGGCCACCCGTGTCTCGGGCCGATCGAGATCGTCGAAACGCTCGGCGTTGATGGTGTCAAGCGAGCCGCCGAGTGTGATCTTCGTGCCGGCAATGGGCGCCTCTGAAATGCTCAGACTGGCCCGCGGCTTAAATCGGTTGCTGGCTGCTGCCGAGCCGTAAAACACGTCGCTGCGTTCTGCCTGGGCGTAGAAGCGCAGGCGGCCCCAGTTGCCGCTGGCGTCGGCGCCGAAGTGCCGCGACCGTCTGGAAAACGCTGCCAGGTCCACCTGGTACAACTGCTGCGCGGTCACGTCGGTGAAATAGTCGGCGCGTGCCTGGAAGCGGATGCGGCCCAGCAGCGTCTGCGAGATGTTGCCGCGCACCGCGAACGACTGCCGCGCCGGTGACGTCACCGTACCAGTCACGCCGATCTGTTCCTTTTCGCGAATCGTGGACACACTGGCGTCGCCCCGCGAGCTCGGGCCGGCGACGTACCGGTAGTCCGCGCCAAACTGTTGCCCGCTGCTGGTGAACAGGTCGTGGTAAATCGTGGCATCGTGGCTGCGGTTGATCGCCCAGAAAAACGCGTTGCTTAACGTGAAGCCCCGGAACGAAGACGACCCGTACGAAGGCATCAGGAACCCAGTGGCGCGATTGTCTTCCTGGATCGGGTAATAAAAAATCGGCAGATACAGGATCGGCGCTTCCTTGACCTTCAGCACGGCGCCGCGCAGGATCGCGTACTTGTCCACGGTGAAGGTCAGGTGGCTCGCGGTCAGTTCCCAGCGTCGGTTGGGCTGCACACACGCAGAAAACACGGCGCCGGTGAGTTTGTAGGTGCGCGGGCCGGTCTTCTCGATGCGGTTGGCCGAAAAGATCGCTTCGGGTTCCTGCGCCCCGAACAGTGTCTTGTCGATCTTCTTGTCAGTCAACTGCAGCGTGCCGTTGGCGTTCTCAAAGAAGCCGGTGCGCGTCTTGAGGTACATTTCACCGCGGTCTGCGGCGATTCGGGTCCCTTCCTGTTGAAACACGACGCTGCCGCGCGCGACAACCCGGTCCTCCACCACCAGATGATCCATCTCGTCGGCGATGAGCAATATTTCACCGCAGCGAATCTCAACTGGATTTCCGGGTCGGCCGCGCAGTTCCCGGCGGGTCTTGTCTGCGGAGTCGCCGGCCTCAGTGAAGACCAGTTGGCAACCACCGATCGTGAGCTGCGCGTCCGCCGGCGCCGGCCACGCCAACGCCGCACCCAACACACACGAAACAATGAGCGTTCGATACATGCGGGTAGCCAGAATATCACGCGAGCATCGGCAGTACCTCTCCTGCCAGAAGCAGCGATCCCGCCACCACGATCGGCTCTCCGTGCCGAGCGGCTTCCACGAGCGCCTCCAGTGGCGTTGGGGCGATCACGCGCGGCACGCCCGGCGCCACGCGCACCGCTTCGTCGGCGAGTTGTTGGGGAGTCGCCGCGCGCGTGGCCGCACATGCCGTGCACACCAGGACCGACGCCGACGGTGCTAGCGCGGCGATGACCTCCGCGATCGCTTTATCCCTCATGATGCCAATGACGATGGGGACGGGCGTTCGGACAGTTTCGCGCAGAAACGCGGCCAGTGCGCGCGCACCATCCGCATTGTGCGCGCCATCCACCAGCACGTCGTGGCCGCGCCACGTGCGCCAGTCGAGCCGTCCCGGCCAGCGCGCATCCGACAGCGCGATGCGCACCGCGTCAGCGCTGATCGGGGCAATACCGAGCGCGTGAGCCGTCTCAAGTGTGCGGACCGCCGTCACGGCGTTGTCCACCTGATACCGGCCGAGCAGTGAGAGGCGGAACGGCCCATATGCGCGCATCGGTGTTGTGAGGTCCAGAGTGGTCTCACGCATCCCGATGACCGCCTGCGCGACGACCCCATCCGGCGCGAACGTCAAAGAGGCTCGAACCCGCGCGGCCGCGCGCGACACCACGTCAACCGCCGCCTGGCTGGTCCGGCCCATGATGGCCGCCGCGCCGGGTTTGATCACGCCCGCCTTTTCCCCGGCAATGGCTTCAATGGTGTGCCCCAAATACTCCTGATGATCGAGGCCGATGTTGGTGATGGCCACCAGGGGCGCATCCACCGCGTTCGTGGCGTCAAGCCGGCCGCCAAGACCCACCTCGAGCACCGCCACATCAACGCCGGCATCACGGAACGCCACCAGGGCGATGGCGGTGGTGGCTTCGAAGAAGGTTGGTGCGGTGGGCTGTGAAAACGCGGCCGCGCGAACGATCGTGGCCGCCTGATCGAACGCCTCGTCGCGTTCCGGTTCTCCGTCCACAACCACTCGCTCGGCCACATCCACCAGATGCGGCGACGTATAGCGCCCAGTGCGACATCCCGCAGCCCGAAGACCGCGTTCGACCATCGCAGACACGGAACCCTTGCCGTTCGTACCGGCAATGGTGATGGCTGTGAACGACTGTTCGGGGTGTCCCAGGCTGGCCAGGAGCGATCGAATCGGCGCCAGCCCCAGGGTGATGGTGCCAGTGGCCTCAAGGCCAAACAGCCAGTCGCGGACGGGATCAGCCAAATCAGGCGTCGAGTTGCGCCGGTGCGGGCTCGGCGCCCGGTGCCATGCCCGACATGATGCGGAGCGCATTCCCCAGTGCCGCCTTCAAGTCGCGCCGATCGACGATGACGTCAATCATGCCCTTCTCGAGCAGGAATTCGCTGCGTTGGAACCCTTCCGGCAGCTTCTGGCGAATGGTTTGCTCGATCACGCGCGGCCCTGCAAAACCAATTAAGGCTTTAGGCTCGGCCATCACCACATCACCCATGAACGCAAAGGATGCGGACACGCCCCCCATCGTGGGATCTGTCAGCACCGAGATGAAGGGCAGTTTTTTCTCGGACAACTTGGTCAGCATGGAGGTCGTCTTGGCCA
>SYFT01000104.1 GCA_005799825.1 Acidobacteriota bacterium
CCGACGTTCGGTGGGCAGCCCGTTGTCGGCCCACCCCATCGGATAGAACACGGCCTTGCCGCGCATGCGCTGATACCGCGCAATGACATCAGTGTGCGTGTACGAAAACACATGCCCCACGTGTAGCGATCCGCTGACCGTGGGCGGCGGCGTGTCGATGGCAAACACCGACTCGCGCGGGGCCTGCCGATCGAACTTATAGGTATCGCCGGCGTCCCAACGGACGCGCCACTTCTCTTCAAGTCCTTCAAGGACGGGTTTTTCAGGAACCATTAAATTATCGAGGACAGTCGGCTACGACTTGATCCGACCGATCTCCTCGCGGATGAGCCGTTCGGCAGTCTCCAGCACGATCTTGCGCACCAGTTCGTTGGTCATGCGTCTGACCACGCGCTGTACCACTTCTTCAACGTGGGCCTCGGACAATCCCGCCCCGCCCAGCGTCTGCGGACGCATCTCGACGCCTTTTTGCTCGGCCGCCAGCAGCGCGGAAAACACGGTCGCCAATGACATGGGTTCGGCTGGGGGCATCGGCGTCTCACGTCCGGGAGCCGCAGCCGGTGACGACCTCGCGGGCACTGGTGCGGGTGCGGACGCGGCGGTGGGTGCCGGTGCGACAGAGAGATCCCACTCCACACCCGGCGTTTCCTCACCCTCGAGCGAGGCAACCAGCACGTGAAGGTCGGGCGATGGCTCAGAGTCGGGCGCGCCCACAAATTCAAGGCTTGCAAGGGCGATGGCGAGATCGGGATCCGAATCCGCCTCGTACGGCACGGACAAGGTGATCGGCGCCGGGCCTTCAATCGGCTCCAGCGCCGGCACCGGAGTGAGGCGCTCCGTGCGCACTTCAACCCTGGGCATGTCTGCCGGCCACAAGTCGGCAGGCTTCTGGCCGAACAATAGGCTCCGTACTGTTCTGATCAAATGCCTCGGCTCAAACGGCTTCACGAGCACACCTTCACAGCCTGTCGCGCGAGCCCTCGGCTCGTCAATTGGCTCAAAGGCCCCGGTCAGCAGCAGCACCGGCACGTGCGCCAGGGCCGGTGTGCGTTTGACGTGTGCTGCCACCTTGTACCCATCCACATCGGGCATGCCGACATCCGCCAGCACGATGTCTGGAGTCTCGGCATCCAGGTGCGCAATGGCGCTCTGGCCGTCGCTGACCGAGATGACGCGAATGCCCTCGTCGGCAAACGTCAACTCAATCACGCGCTGAATCGTCACGCTGTCGTCGACGAGCAGCAATATGGCCATCGGCTACACCACCTCGGCCCGCGGCTGCACATTCTGGTTGATAAAATCCACAATGGCCTGCATCGGAGTGCCCGGAAGGAAGATACCTGCAATACCCATCACCTGCAGTCTTTCGCGGTCCACGTCGGGAATGATGCCGCCGACCACCACTTTCACATGGTCTAGGCCCTGTTCCTTCAGAAGCGCCATAACGCGCGGGCAAATGTGCATGTGCGCCCCGCTCAGGATCGACAGACCGATGACATCGGCGTCCTCCTGCAAGGCCGCCGCCACAATTTTCTCCGGCGTCTGGCGCAGTCCGGTGTAGATCACTTCCATGCCGGCGTCACGCAGGGCGCGGGCGATGACCTTGGCGCCACGGTCGTGGCCGTCCAATCCTGGCTTGGCGATCACAACACGAATAGTTCGCATTAGATTGATGGGACCTCTTCGTATTCGCCCCACACCTCGCGGAGCGCATCACACATCTCTCCGACTGTTGCGTAGGCGCGCACACAATCCAGCAGCGGATACATGGTGTTGTCGGCGCCTCGCGCGGCTTCCTTCAGGACGTCAAGCGTGACAGCGACACGCGCGTTGTCTCGGGTCTCGCGCAGCGTCGTAAGCCGCGCCATCTGGAGATCAGAGGCCTGATCGTCGATGTAGAGAATGGGGAACGGCGGCTCATCGCGGTCCACGTATCCGTTGACGCCCACGACGATCTTGTCGCCGCATTCCACCGACTGCTGGTATCGGTATGACGCCTCGGCGATTTCACGCTGGGGGAAGCCCGCCTCCACCGCCGCCACCATGCCACCCATGCGGTCGATGGCGTCAAAGTATTTGTACGCACCCTCTTCCAAATCGAGCGTCAACTTCTCGATCAAGTAAGACCCGCCCAACGGATCCACCACGTTCGTCACGCCACTCTCACACGCGATCACCTGCTGCGTGCGCAGCGCCAGCATGGCCGCCGCTTCGGTCGGCAAGGCCAACGCCTCGTCGAGCGAGTTGGTGTGCAACGAGTTGGTGCCACCCAGCACCGCCGATAACGCCTGCAACGCCGTGCGAACCACGTTGTTGTAAGGCTGCTGCGCAGTGAGCGACACCCCGGCCGTCTGGCTGTGAAACCGCAGCTTCAACGATCGCTCGTCCTTCGCGCCGAACCGCTCACGCATCACCCGCGCCCAAATCTTCCTGGCCGCACGATATTTCGCGATTTCCTCGAAGAAATCGGAGTGTGCGTTGAAGAAGAACGACATGCGCGGCACGAACGCATCCACATCAAGGCCGGCATCAATACCCCACTGCACATACTCAATGCCGTCACGCAGAGTAAACGCCAGCTCCTGCAGCGCGGTCGAGCCCGCCTCCCGGATGTGATACCCGCTCACCGAAATCGTGTTCCACTTTGGTACATCTTTCGCGCAGAACTGGAAAATGTCGGTGATAAGCCGCATCGATGGCTTCGGCGGGAAAATATATTCCTTCTGCGCGATGAACTCCTTCAGGATGTCGTTCTGGATCGTGCCAGACAACGTCTTCCAGTCCGCGCCCTGCTGTTCGGCCACCACCAGATACATCGCGAAAATCATCGGCGCTGGCGAGTTAATCGTCATCGACGTCGTGATGTCGGCCAGCGTGATGCCGTTGAACAGCCGTTCCATGTCGGCCAGCGACATGATCGACACGCCGCACTTGCCCACTTCGCCCAACGACAACGGATGGTCGGGGTCGCGTCCCATTAGCGTTGGCAGGTCGAAGGCCACACTCAGCCCCGTGCCTCCGGCGCGCAATAACTGCTTGTAGCGTTCGTTCGTCTCTTCCGGCGTGCCGAACCCGGCAAACTGCCGCATCGTCCACAATTTGCCACGGTAGCCGGTGGGATAAATGCCGCGGGTGTAGGGGAACTCACCCGGCGCGGGCGCTTCCCCCTCCGCCATGTCGTCTTGGGTGTAGAGGCGATCGATCGGACGGCCCGAGATCGTCGTGAACTCGCCCGCCCGCTCAGGAGACCGTCTGAGGGTCGGCTCCAGAACCTCCCGCTCCCAACGGGCCTTGCCGATGTCAGACTCGGTGCCGGGAGCGGGGGGCCTCATACGCGTCAATTATATATGGCGCCTTCAATTGAATCGCCGCCCCACGTGCAACCGGATGGAATCCTCGAACTCCGCGTCGTGATCGGCCCGATACACCATCGAGGAGCCGATCTCCGCCGCCAGGATGGCCGATCGGTACTTCGGTGGCAACACGCCCAGCCGTCCGCGGAACACCGGGGCCTCACGCAAGAGCATCGGCAGATGGCTGAGAATCACACGCTCGAATAACTCCTGCTTGCCGATCTCGGGGTTCTTCTGGAAAAACTCAAACAAGCGGCTGTAATTGTTGTTGATCTCGACCGACACCTCGTCCGAGATCTGCGTCCACGGCTTCCCGCCCTCCTTGTGCCGTCGCACCAGCAGGCGGGCCTCATCTTCGACCCGGCGCTCGAGAATGCTCAGGACGTCGGCCACGTACTGCTTTTTGTGCGCTAGGAACTCCTCTTCGCTCAGCAGCAGATTCGCGATGATTTCGTATGAGGACGAGATGACGCCGCACTTGTTGGCCGACGCATCGCGCATCAGGACAACATCTTTTTTCTGAAGCTCCAGGCGGGCCTTTGGTGTGATGAAGGAGTTAGCCCCTTCCACGATGACACGCGACGATGGCGAGCCGTCAGGCAGCAGGAAGCGCTCCCAGTTCGCGTCGTTGATCGTTTCGGGTCGGCCACCGCCGGGAATAAACAGGTCTGCGTCCACAGAAAACGGGAGGTCGCCGAACTCACGCGACATCTCGTCCACCGACACCCATTCCTCGACCATGCCCTCCGCGGTGCGCTTGACCCGTCGGTAGACCTTCCGCATGCCGTCGTCTTTGGGTGCGCCGCGGAACAGGATGAATCCGCCCACGTGCAACGCCGCCGGATCAAATGCATGCAGGTCATCCTTGAGTAGGATGCGGCGCAGTTCGGCAGGATCGGCCCCCTCCATGTCGAGGAGCGCCGCGGTGCCGTCAAGGATGAGGCGAATCTTTATCTGCGGACAGCGATCCAGCATGATCTTCATCGCGTTGCCGGCCACGTCTCCGTTGGGTCCCCCGGTAAATTTCACCGAGAAGGAATCCTTGGTGATGTCGATTCCGATTTCCTGCATCGCGATCTCGGCAAACTTCACGACGCCGGTGGAGGTGACGCCGTACTCCTTGTGATTGATGCCGATTTTCTTCGAGGAGATGACGCCAGTGCCGAGGATGTAGCCCCTCCGCTTCGACGTCAAAGCGATCTCCTCGATCATGTCGTCGTGCATGTTCTCGTCGGGGCCCAGCTCAATCGGCTCATCCTGCCGGTAGTAGTCCACCACCGCCGGATGCTTCGCGACGCCGGCTTCAGTCACGTAGATGTCCATGAATGCGCTGAAGACATCGCGCTGCTCCTTTTTCAGAATGCGTTCCTGCTCGTTCTTCTCCCTCGCATACGCCGACGCATCCATCAGCAACACCAGCTTCGACCCGCCTTCGTAAATATCCTTGTTCTTGAGGTGCTGCGTGTGCGCCAGGACAAAGTTTTCGCGGAACAACGTGGACGCGTTGGTGAAAAAGTCGTCGTGGGTCTGGCAGATGACGGTGCGCCATCCGCCGCGCGCGATATCCGAAAAGCCGATGTGATACCCAAAAGCCTCGCCGCCAAAAAAGAACGCGATGCGGAAGGGGGTGCCCGAAGGCAACAGGCCCGTGGCGCCAGGCCCCAGATCCGCCAAGTACGCCGGATCCAGGCGGAACGACAGCGCCTGCTTCTCTTTGACGAAGAAGTTGGTCTTCAGCACGTGATCTATAAACGTCAGGCAGCAGCGGAATACCTCGCGGCGAATCTCGTCGAGATGGGCGTGTCCGGTGTCGTAGCCGACCACCGCTTTGCCCGCGGCGGCGCGCATGGTCTTGAACGACTCACGGCGATCCCGATCCTCGGGGCTGAACCGCAGCCGGAACAGCGCTACGAACTGCGCCACGAGTGCCGGATTCGCATGAATCGCGCCCTGCACTTCATCCCAGTCAAAGCGGTCGGGCTGGGCATGGGCCAGCTGCGTGTGGCAGAACGCGACCAGCGCCCGCGTCAGCGCCGCGTCTTCACCGCTCATCAGGCCGGTGGTGACAAATTCTCGATACTCGCGCGAATCGGCAGCCAGAATCTGCGTGTTGAACAACTCGCTCTGCAGGCGATCGCCAAATCCTGGTCCCTCCGGAATCGTCTGGCCGGTGCGAGGCCGTACCGACAGCGAGAACAGTGCGTACGGCCGCACGCCAGTGGAGAGGTCGAGGACGTCGCCGCTGCGAACGCCAAGGTCAAACCGATTCAGAATCTCCACCACCTGCGCCAGATATCCGTTATGCGGCGGATTCGCCGTACCGAACAACAGGCGCATTTCCTTTGAGCCCTCCACCGGAGTGAAGTCGAAAAACAAGCCGCTCAATCCTTCACACAGGTGAAGCACCCTGAGGGTCTCGGCCATTTTTTCCGGCGGCGACACACGCACATACGCGGCGTGATTGATCCAGAGAATCGCCAGGAGCCGGTCGAACTCGCCCATGTCGAATCCGGAGTCCTTCGAGACCGCGTTCCGCGCGGCCGTCCGCACGTCCTCAGGGATGGTCACCCCGGCGGCCAGCCCGGCCTGCACCTGCGCTTCGGTCTTGCAGTCAAACTGAAAGCGCTGAATTTCCAGTGACTGTCCCATGCCCGGCATGTGGGTCAGCGAATGCGCGAACATCGCATACGAGATGGGACGCTCCACCCCGGCACGCCGCGTCACGCCCTCATACAGGGAACCCGGCAGGCTGCGAGTGGCCAGGATCAGCATGCCCGGGCGGTCGGCCAGTATCAGGTTCTGATTAATCTTGAGCGTCTCGACTTCCCGCTCAAGAATCGCGATCGCCTCGGGCTCGTCGGCCATCGCGTTGAAGAAGGACGGGGCCATGGAATCTCGCAGCCAGAGCATAGACATAAATATATCGTCAGATCGGGCTGTCCCTTAACGGCAATCGGGGAACCACCCGGGATTCGATTCCCAGCTGGTTCCCCGATTGGAGTTTACGGATTGCCGACTCTTCTAGTCCTTATCGACGAAGGCCGACTTAAGCATCATCGTGGCTGCGATCAGGACCACACCCACCACTAGCCACCGGACGTAGTAGATGTCCAGGGAGGTAAAGATGTAGGCCGCCGCAAGGACGCCTGGGATACCGCCAATCACGAGGCCCAGCGCGGGCCGCCTGGAGTAGGCGTGTTTCTGGACGAATCGCGCACTGGCCACGGGCATCAGGAACGCGCACGATCCCATCATGATCGGGAAGGCAGCGGCCGCATTCATCCCCAGCAACCCCACCAGAATCATGCAGGGCGCATACATGCCGATGCCGAGCGTCATGAGCGCCCCCAGCGCGAAGTTCCCAATGAGCCCCAGAATCAGCTTTGTCCCTTCGAGCCCGACCGTGCCAACCTCGGTGCCGCCCCCGCCAAGATTCCTCCAAGCAAACAGTCCGGCAGCCACCAGGAGAGCAAAACCCATCCCAATTTGAATGGTTCGCTTGGGCCAGCTCGCCACCACACTGGCGCCCAGCCAGGCACCCGCGACTGCGGCACAGATCATCAGGATGAGTGTTTGTTCATCCACTTCGATGGCCGCGGTATAGATGAAGGCCTGGATGATGGTCGGAATGGTGTGACCGACGTTGAGTGTGCCGGGAATGAACTGATCCGGCACAAATTTGAAGAATTTGTAGATGGCTGTGGTCGGCGCGAAGGAGCCGATGCCCAGCGTATCGAAAAAGTTCGTGACAAAGCCGATCCCCAGGTGGGCCGGCGACGGTGCGACGGTGTCACGCGCCTGGGCGGGAACACCCGACGCTGTTTGCGCCGACCGGGCGCCGATGAACCATGCGCTGAGGTAATAGACGGTAAATGCAGCCAGGGCCGACTGCAGTGCGAGAAGCGGTGTCAGCATCTGCGGTCGGATGCTACCACATGCGGAACTGGGGAACTGGGGAACTGGGGAACTGGGGAAGCTAACCAGTCACGCGGAAGGCGACCAGTGTGGTCGCGGCGACGGCGTCCTTCGACGCCTTCACTTCCAGCAGATAGTCGCCGGGAGGCACACCGGCGAGCGCGACCTCGGCTTCGCTCCCGCCGTCGGGTCGCGCGGTGACCGGCCAGCTCGACATCACGTCACCGTTGCGATTCAACAGGCGCAGTGTGGGCGTGGCGACGCCGGGCCCGTAGACCTCGAACCGGATCAGCAGTCGTTCGATTCGCGGGAAGGCGCGCTCCGTCGTAGGCACAGCTGCGGCCGCGGCCTTGAGCGTTTGAATGTCGCGAGCCGTCCGCGCACGGTACACCCGCGGTGTGCTGATCGACCCTTCGGGACCGGTGAAGTCGGGCACCACCCATTCACGCGAGTCGGTGTCGAGCGCGTCGCCCTCGTCATTCTCCACCGAGAGTCGCACCACCAATGGACCTGGCGCCACTGCGAACGTGACCTGCCCCGCCACTCGTCCCGTCGGGTCCACTAACTTCGCGACCCGGCCCCGGTGCACGAGGTTGCCGGCTGCGGTGCTGGCAGTAACCATGACCCGTGACGGCACGTTCAATCCGCTCGGCCTGATGGCCTCCCAGACCAGCGTGACATCGCTCCGGCCATCCGGCCGGCGGCTCGCGGCAAACCAGCTCCGAATCATTCGGCCTGCGGCAGGTTCCGCGATCGCATCGAACGCTTTCACCACCTCGGGCGGACGCACAAACACCGGCGCCGAGGCCCGCGCCACATCGTCGTCGCTATATGCCCAGTAGCCGCTGCGTGACCGCACCTCGACATCGCGGCGCTTCACGTTGACCTTGATGGGATGAAACTTACCGTCGCGGGGCGCCTCGGTAGACGTGTAGCCGAGCAGATAGTAGGCGCTGCTGTCGCGCAGCATCTGCTTGAGACCCGGAAGCGGGTCGTTGCTGCCGACCAGCGCGCGGCCGTCTGTGTTGCCGGCCAGTATCCGCAAGATGTCCGTAGATTCGTTGAGCGCACGCCGGTCGTCGTCCAGGCTGACGGTGTCGGCAATGTCGAACTCCGAGGCGGCCAGGCCCCGCGGGTCCAGTGTGTAGATCGACGTGTTGCTGCGGCTCGCCGCTGCGAATATGAAACGCATATAGTCCAGCAGCGCCGTCTGCTGCGACTGCGTCGCGCGTTCGGCTTCCATCTGCTGGGCCAGACCCGATGCCGGCGGCTGGGTTGGCGTGCGCCCCGTGCCAGGCGACATCCCGGTGGTGCGCGCACCCTGGGGCACGGAACTGGTCAGGCCTTCGCTGACGTACAGGATCGTCTTGCGGCCTTCCCGCAACGTGCCCATATACACACACAGCCCTTCCAGTGCACTTGTGACGATCTGGTTGCGCAGCATCTCGATCTGCGCTGGCTGCAAGTACATGTAAATCTCTTCGACCGGGTGCTTCACCGTGTAGTCAAACTTCCGGCCCTGGAAGGCCATGATCTGTCGCGCGGTCGCATCGTGATTGCGCGAAAAGGTAATCCCGGCCGTCGGCAGCAGCGGCGTCATCAGCGCCACCACGTCGCGCGGATTCAGCCCGCGGACGAACCGCGCCAGCTTTTCGCGCACCGCCATCGAGTTGAGCAACCGCGTGTGATAGTCGTCGAGAAAAATGACAATAACGCGCACATCGTCGCGCGCCACTTCCCGAGCCTGCTGCTCCAGCGACCGGATTTCGCGATTTTGCGCCGGGTCTACGTCCATCTCATCGTCAATCTGGATGAGCTTGAAGGAGTCCACCTTCTGCGACTTCTTGTTCTCCTCAATTTCGAAGTCAGCGGCGGTCAAATCCACCACCGGTCGGCCCTGCCTGTCTGTGACGATGACGTCGACCCGGACGGTGTCGATTCGACTGACAAAGGTGGGCCGCTGTGAGTCTTGCGCGGGAGGATTCTGACTCAAGGCCGTGGCCGTCGCGGCTGACCCGGACACGGTCCAGCCACAGACACCAAGGCCCAGGAGGAGAAGACAGCGTGTCATCACGGGATACCGGCATCATAACACCCGACTTCCGAGTGGCCGGATCCCAAGGGCGCCAATGATAGAATGACGGTGATGACACTCAGCGCAACGGCGCCCATGGCCCCACTGACGGTTCTGGGTGAAGACGAGGTCCTGCTCCGCCAGAGCGTGCGCGAGTTCGCGGAGGCCCAGGTGCGGCCACTCGTCCGCGAGATGGACGACGCGGCCAGGTTTTCGCCCCGCCTCATCGAGAAGTTGTTCAAGCTCGGCGTGATGTCGGTGGAAATTCCAGAAGCTCACGGTGGTGCCGGTGGCACGTTTTTTCATTCCGTACTGGTGGTCGAGGAACTCTCGCGCGTGGACCCGTCGGTCGGCGTCATGGTGGACGTCCAGAACACGCTCGTCATCAACGCGTTTCTGCGCTGGGGATCGCCCGCGCAGCATCAGCGGATATTGCCGCGCCTCGCCTCTTCTACGATTGGCGCCTACGCGTTGTCGGAAGCGGGGTCGGGGAGCGACGCGTTTGCGCTACAGACGCGCGCCAGGCAGACGGACGCCGGCTACGTCATCAACGGTCGCAAGTTGTGGATTACGAATGGCAACGAGGCCGACGTGTTCATCGTGTTTGCGACGATCGACCCGCAGCTGGATTACAAGGGCATCACGGCATTTATTGTTGAACGCGGTGCGCCGGGGTTTTCGGTGGGCAAGAAGGAAGACAAACTCGGCATCCGGGCGTCAAGCACGTGCGAGCTGATCTTCGAAGACTGCCTGGTCGGCGCCGAGTCCGTGCTGGGAGACGTCGGCAAGGGTTACAAGGTGGCGATCGAGACCCTGAACGAGGGACGCATCGGCATTGGCGCCCAGATGGTGGGTCTCGCGCAGGGCGCGCTGGACCACACGATTCGCTACACCAAGGAGCGCAAGCAGTTCGGCGCCGCGATTGCTGACTATCAGGGCGTGCAATTTCAGTTGGCGCGCGCCGCCATGGAAGTGGAACTCGCGCGACTGTCGGTCTACAACGCCGCGCGGTTGCGGGACGCGGGCAAACCGTTCCTGGCCGAGGCCGCCATGTGCAAACTGTTTGCCTCGGAGGCCGCGGAGCGCACGGCATCGCTCGCCGTCAATCTACACGGCGGTAACGGCTTCGTCAGGGACTATCCCGTAGAAAAGTTGTACCGGGACGCGAAGATCGGCCAGATTTACGAAGGCACCTCGAACCTGCAGTTGCAGACGATCGCCAAGCACCTGTTGGGGTAAGTGCCTCGGGCTTGCGGACTAGCCCGAGCTACGTTCGGAAATGCCGCGGCCGGTACGTCGCTCGCGCTGTTCCTCAAGCCTGAGACTCCGCCGTCAGGCCAACACGTCGGCGGCGATGATCATGCGCTGCACTTCCGAGGTGCCCTGATAAATCTCGGCGGCGCGAATATCCCGGAACAAGCGCTCAATCGTGGACCCACGGCGATACCCTTCCGACGCCAGAATCTGCATGGCGCGGTCGGCGGCCCGGTGCGCGGCTTCGGACGCCTGCAACTTCGCCATCGCCGCTTCCGTGGTGGCCTTTGGCGCGCGGTCGCGCGCATCCGCCGCGCGCCACATCAGCAGGCGCGCCGCTTCAAGATCAGTGGCCAGGTCCGCGAGCTGAAACTGAATCGCGTGGAAATTCCCCACCGGCTGGCCGAACGCGAGGCGTGTCCGCGCATACCGCACGGCCTCATCAAGCGCCGCCTGTCCCACGCCCAGAGCCTGCGCCGCGATTGCCACTCGGCCGCCCTCAAGCGCGCGCATCGCCAGCTTGAAGCCGCGGCCCTGTTCGCCCAGCAACGCACCCGCACCCTCGCGCACTTCGTCAAAATGCAGGTCCATGCAGCCCAGGCCCCGCACACCCAGTGAATCGGGCGACGGCACGCGGTTGATGCCGGGCCGGTCGAGCGGCACGAGAAACGCCGAGATGCCGCGACCCCGCACGTCCGGCTGCGTGGCGGCAAAGACGATGACGACGTCGGCGACCTCGGCGTTGGCCACCCAGACCTTGCGGCCGGAGATTACGTCCCCGTGGGAGTCAAGCCGCGCGAGCGTCTGCTGGTTGCGGGCATCCGACCCCGCCTCCGCCTCTGACAGCGCAAATGACCCGGGCGCATCGCCAGTCGCCAGTCGATGCAGCCAGTTCTCCTACTGAACGTCGGTGCCGAACTCGTTCAACGGTTCGGCCACCAACGAGTTGTTCACCGACAGGATGACCGCCACCGTGGCACTTGCGGCCGAGACCCGCTCGAGCGCAGCGGCGTACGTGGCATAGCTGAGCACCAAGCCACCCACCGACGTGGGCAGGGTCATTCCGGTCAACCCGAGGGCGCCCGCCTCGCGGATCACGTCGTGGGGGAACACTCCAGTGACATCAATTTCAGCGGCGCGCGGCGCCACCCGATCACGGGCAAACGAGCGCACCGTCTCCAGGAACGCGTCTTCGTCAGTACTGCGAGAGAACTTCATGGACCCCTTCGTTCCGGTCAAACACTGTGAGCTAGACGCGACAGGATCGGCCGAAGTCGTTCGGCCGTGCGGGCCAGATCTTCGGGCAACACGCGCGTGTCGCCCACCACCGTCATGAAGTTGGTGTCACCATTCCAGCGCGGCACCACATGCATGTGCAGGTGATCGAGCACACCGGCGCCGGCCGACTTGCCCAGGTTCAGCCCCATGTTGAAGCCGTGGGGCTGATACAACTCCTGCAGAGCCATCTCCACCACCCGCGTCAGGCGCATCATCTCGCCGGCCTCGTCGGGCTCGAGGCCCGACAAACGCCCGACATGCCGCATCGGCACCACCATCAGGTGGCCGTTGTTGTACGGGTAGAGGTTGAGAATGACGAAACACGCGGTGCCGCGATACACGAGGAGCGACTCATCCGCGCCGGTGGCCAGCGCCTGGCAGAACACACATCCAGGAGTGTCTTTGCTGGCCGCAGTCACGTAGGTCAGCCTCCACGGCGTCCAGAGGCGTTCCATGACCGGACGCTACGCGCCAAATTCCCCATCGGGGGGGACTGGAGTCTGGTTGATCAGGTCTTTCAGTTCTTTGCCTGGCTTGAAGTACGGCACCTTCTTCGGCGGCACATCCACCTTGTCGCCGGTCTTCGGATTCCGCCCCTTGCGTGGCTCACGCTGGCGCAACCGGAAGCTGCCGAACCCGCGTAGCTCAATTTTTTCACCGCGGTGCAGGGCGTCAATGATCGTCTGGAACACACTGTCCACGATGACCTCTGAGTGTTTCTTGGTGAGGTCGGACACGCGGGACACTTCTTCGACGAGTTCGGCTTTTGTCATGGTCAGCGCGCGCCCATTGAGGCCGCTAAGCACTGGATTATCCGACACTTAGGGGCATCGGTCAAAGGGGACGGGTCTCACGCAGTAAGACCCGCCCCTTTTGGTTACTTCAGGTGTTTGAAGTGGTCGCCCAAAGTGGCTTCCGGCCGCCCGGAGGAATCCGTGTAGGCTTCCCAATCCGCCCTGAACTGTTCGTCCTTGAGCGCACGAATGCTCAGGCCGATCTTCCGCTCTTCGGGCACCAGGCGAATGATCTTCATCTGGTAGTTCTCGCCCGTCTTGAGTTCGAGCTTCTCGCCACCGGCCGCCGCGTCAAACTCTGACACGTGGATGAGGCCTTCGATGCCCTCGGCCAATTCGACGAACGCGCCGAAGTTGGTGAGACGCACGACCTTGCCTTCCACCACATCGCCGGCGTGGTTCTTGTCGAAGAACTCCTTCCAGATGCCGGTCTGCAGCTGCTTGAGGCCCAGCGACAGCCGCTGGTTCTCGGCGTCGATGCTCAACACCTGCGCCTCCACATCGTCGCCCTTCTTCAGGACTTCCGACGGGTGCTTGATCTTGCTCCACGACATGTCGGAGATGTGGATCAGGCCGTCGATGCCGTCTTCCACTTCCACGAACGCGCCGAACTCGGTCAGGTTGCGCACTTTGCCGTTGATGGTCGTGCCAATGGGGTACTTGTCCGTGAGTTCGTTCCACGGGTTGTTCTCCACCTGCTTGAGGCCCAGCGAAATACGGCGTGCACCCGGGTCCACACCGAGCACCATCGCTTCCACCGAGTCGCCCTGGTTGAGCACCTTCGAGGGGTGCTTCACGCGCTTGCTCCACGACATCTCGGAGTCGTGAATCAGGCCTTCGCCGCCGGGCTCGAGTTCGATGAACGCGCCGTAGTCGGTCAGGCTGACCACCTTGCCGGTCACGCGGATGCTGGCGGGGTAACGTTCCATGACGTTGCTCCACGGATCCGCTACCAATTGCTTGTGGCCGAGCGAGACGCGCTCGGTGGCCTGGTCGTACTTCAGCACGACCACATCGATGTCGTCGCCAACCTTGACCACTTCCGAGGGGTGCGTGACGCGGCCCCACGACATGTCCGTGATGTGCAGGAGGCCGTCGATGCCGCCCAGATCGATGAACGCGCCGTAGTCGGTGAGGTTCTTGACCGAGCCGCGCAACACCTTGCCGTCGGCGAGGGTGTCGAGCGTGACTTTTTTCTTCTCGGCGTTTTCTTCTTCAAGCAACGCCTTGCGCGACAACACGATGTTGCCCCGCTTCTTGTTGACCTTGATGACGCGCATGCGCAGTTCCTGGCCCTTGAGGGCATCCAGGTTGCGCACGGGCCGCACGTCGATCTGCGAACCCGGCAGGAAGGCGCGCACGCCGATGTCGACGGCGAGTCCGCCCTTGATGCGTTCGATGACGCGGCCGATGACCACGCGGCGATCCAGGAAGGCCTTTTCGACCTCGTCCCAGATCTTCATCTTCTCGGCCTTTTCGCGCGACAGCACGACGTAGCCTTCGCGATCCTCGGTGCGCTCCAGGAGCACATCCACCACGTCGCCGGCCTGCGCCGCGATGTTGCCGTTTTCGTCGATGAATTCTTCGATCGCGATGATGCCTTCGGACTTGAAGCCGACATCCACCACCACTTCGGTTGGGGTGACCTTCACGACCGTGCCCTTGACGACTTCACCTTCCGCAAGATTTCGGAAGCTGGTATCGTACAGGTCCAACATTCGGGCGTACTCTTGCTGGTCGACATCAAGGTCGGTGTGCATTGCGGAAAACCCTGAGTTTCCCGGTTTCGGCTTCTGGCCAGAATAGCCGTGCGTCTTTGTTGTTGTTTCGTCTACATTACCCATTGAGTTCTGGGGCCTCCTGGGCGGCCCTTTGTCGAATTTTCAGCTTCGACGGGCTGTCGGGATGTGTCTGCGGGATTGCGGACAGCAGGTGATTATGCGTCACGGCTGCGCCAGAGGTCAAACATCGTCGCTCGAAGTACCGCAGGAGAACCCGTGATGGCCAAGAAAACAGCTAAAAAACCTTCCAAGGCAGCAAAGCCCGCGAAATCACTCAAGTCCCGCAAGGTGGTCAAGGCCCGCAAGCCTGCCAAGACGCGCAAGGCGGCGAAGCCCGGAGCACGAAAGCCCGCGAAGAAGGCCGTGAAAAAGCTGGCGAAGAAGGTCTCGAAGGCGGTGGCCCGGCCCAAGGCCAGGGCCGTGGTCCGCAAGGTCGCAAAGGTTGTGAAGAAGAGGGCGACCCCCGCGAGGCCAGCCCCCGCAAAGCCAGCCCCAATGATGAAGAAGTCGGTAGCAGCGAAGAAGGCCGCCGTGGCGCCGCCCTCCCGGCTGCAACGCGCACGGCGCGTGCTTCCCGAGGCAGAGACCTGGGCCTTCGCCGGAGAGAGTGACGATGCGCGCCTCCTGAGTTCAGCGCGATCGGGCCACGACGAACTGCGCGCGGAGTTGAAGCAGCACACCGAAGCCAGCCCGGAACTCACGGCCGGCGACGTGGACGCCAAGTGGCAGGACGCCTACGCACTGGGCGATGAAGCGCCAGGCGGCGACAACATGACCCCGGATCAGGATCGCGTGGACGACATCGGCAAAGCACTCGGCGTGGAATATGCCGACGACGAGGAATTGATGGGAGGCGAAGAAATCGCCGAGCGCGACGAACACCGCTGGGAGTTGGACCCGGAGTCTAAGAAAGACGACGATTAGCCACGAGGTCCAGCACTTTGGCCACGACCTCGTCGATCGACACTCCCGTGGTGTCGATGTAGACCGCATCGGGCGCCAGTGTCAGGGGTGACGCAGCACGGGTGCGGTCGGACAAGTCGCGAGCCTCGAGGGCCTGCGCCACCTGGTCAACGCGGTCCGGCTCAGCGCCGGCCTGCCCCGCTCCATGCGCCGTATCCAGTGCCCGGCGTCGCGCGCGTTCGTCCGGTGATGCGTCCAGGTAGATCTTCACGGGCGCTTCAGGAAACACTACGGTCCCGATATCGCGGCCTTCCATGACGACGCCCCCGGCGCGACCCATGTCACGCTGGCGCGCCACGAGCACGCGCCGCACGTCGGGATGCCTGGCCACGGTCGCGGCCGCCGCATCCATCGCCGTGGTTCGGATGGCCGACGTCACGTCATGGCCATCGATGCCCACGCGCCCGTCCAGATCGAACACCGCGCGCTCGGCCACACCGGCCACCGCAAGACCGTCTGCCAAATCAACTCCCAGATGCTCGGCGCGCCAGGCCACGGCTCGGTACATCGCGCCCGTGTCCACGTGCCGAAACTTCAACTGGGTGGCAAGGGTCCGGGCAACAGTGCCTTTGCCCGCCCCGGAGGGGCCGTCGATGGCGATTAACACAACCACTATTATTCACTGCGTGGGACAACACTGGAAATGATGACCCGGCGGTGGCTGCATGTCGGCGTGGTCATCATCGTGGCCATCGCGGGCCTCGCGTGGTGCGTCGCGCCATACGTCAGGTCGCTCGCGCTCGTCATCGACGTGTCAGGCCGCGACGTTCCTGGACGCCGCTGGTTGCCGACCCGCGTGCAACCGGTGGACGCGACGGATGTCTCGGTAAATACGCGCCACGGCGCGGTTGAAGGGCGGCTCTACCGGTCGACGGGGAGAGCGGCCGCCTGGTCGCGAACCGTCCTTGTAGTTCCCGGACTCCACGCGGCGGGCGTCGAGGAACCGCGCCTGGATCGACTGAGCCGGCGACTGGCTGGCGAGGGCATCACGGTGTTGAGTTTGCCGCTGCCAGACTTGCGCAAGTTCCTGGTCACGCCCCGATCGACCGACGTGATCGAAGATGCGGCGTTGTGGCTGGCCGGGCAACCTGAGATGACGCCCACCGGGCGCATCGGACTCATCGGCATCAGTTTCGGCGGCGGACTGGCGCTCGTCGCCGCAGGGCGGCCTTCGCTTGCCAACCGACTGGAGATGGTCGTGTCGTTCGGGGGCCACGGCGACCTGCCCCGAGTGGTGCGATACGTGTGCTCGGGAGTGTTGCCTGACGGCACGCACCAGCCCGCCCATGACTACGGCACCGTGCTCTTCCTGCTGGCGGCGTTGCCGCATCTGGTGCCTGCCGGGCAGGTAGCGCCACTCGACCGGGCCATCCGCGTGTTCCTCGATGCCTCGATGGTGGACGTCTCGGAGCCGGCGCGCGCCGCGGCGCTGTTTCGTGAGGCCCGCGATCTCGGGGCCGCGCTCGCCGAGCCGGCACGCTCAGTGATGGCCGATGTCAGCGCGCGTGATGCCACCCGCCTGGGCCCGCGCCTGGTGGACCTTGCCGAGCGAGTGGGCGGCGACCCGGCGTTGTCGCCAGAACGGTCGCCGGCCACGCGGGCGCGGGTTTTTCTGGTGCACGGCGCGGTGGACACCGTCATCCCGCAAACAGAAACACCGGCCGCGGCCGCGTTCCTGCAGCGCGCCGGTGCAGCAGAGGTGCACTGGCTGCTGACACCCACCGTCTCCCACGCCGACGCCACAGCCAGCGTCACGGTGTCAGACGTCTGGGTGCTGGTGCGATTTTGGAGGAGGATTTTTGACTAGCGCTTCTCGGGCTTGAGAAACAGCCCGAGACCCGCTGAGGCTCTTGACCTCATCGGGCGTGAGCTCGCGCACCTGGCCCGGCTTGATGCGGCGGTCGGTGATCGCGCCGATGCGCGTGCGCCGCAGCGACATCACGTGGTGGCCCGTCAGCTCGCACATCTTGCGCACCTGTCGATTGCGTCCCTCGCGAATGACAATTTCCACCATCGTCTGTGGTTCCTTCTTGCTGGGGTAGGAACGAATCACGCGCACCTTGGCGGGCAGTGTGCGACGGCCGTCGATGACGATGCCGCGTGAGAGGCGCTCAAGATCGCGGGCGTCGGGCAGACCAGTGACGAGCACTTCGTACGCGCGTTCCAGTTCGTGCTTGGGATGGGTCACTTTTTCGGCGAAGCTGCCGTCGTTGGTGAGGATGATCAAGCCTTCCGAGTCGTAGTCGAGCCGCCCAACCGGGTAGAAGTATCCGCGGAGGCCGGCTTTTGAGAGGACGTCGATCACTGTCATCCGGTTCTGCGGATCCGAGCGGGTGCTGACCACACCACGCGGCTTGTACATCAGGTAATACCGGCGGTCGCCTTTCAGCTTCAGCCGGCGGCCATCCACGCGGATGTCGTCGCGATCGGGGTCGGCCCTGGTGCCGAGTTCGTCGGCCACATGGCCGTTTACCACCACGCGCCCTTGCTTGATCAGTTCTTCCGCGACACGGCGTGACGACACGCCGGCATGAGAGAGAATTTTCTGAAGGCGAACCCCGCTCGCTGGCGACTTACTGGATCGGGTCATCAATCACTTCGCTCACTGTAACTTCAATCACTTCCCCACTCTCAAACGGCAGATCAGTCTGCGGCTCTGGCTCACCGAGGCCAGTGGGCAGATCGAAGCCCAGCAGCTCCGACATGTCTTCCACCTTGGGCAGGTCCGTCACGTCATTGAGGCCGAAGCGTTCAAGGAACTCGCGCGTGGTGCCGTACATGAACGGGCGGCCGACCACGGCCTTGCGGCCGACGATCTTGACGAGCTTGCGATCGGCAAGTGTGCCGAGGACGCCCGACGTATTGACGCCGCGGATTTCCGCGATTTCAGGCGCCGTGACGGGCTGCCGATACGCAATCACCGCCAGCGTTTCAAGCGCCGCCACCGACAGCTTCTGGCTGGTGCGTTCGTGAAACAGGCGCCGGACCCATTCGTGCAGCTCGGGCCGAGTAACGATCTGATACCCGCCAGCGATGTCCACAAACTGCAGGCCGCCGGGGCGGCCGTAGTCGTGCCGCACCGCATCAACGGCGGCCGCGATGTCTTCCTTCGGCTCGCTGTCGAGCAGCTTGCCCAGCGCCTTAAACGTCACCGGTTCGGGTGACGCGAAGATCAGCGCTTCCACTATGGCCTTCAACTCAGACATGACGACTGGCCTCACTCATGCGAAAAGTCCGGCGCACCCTGCAGCGGCTCGCGCTTGTAGACGCGAATAGCGCCAAAGGTCGCCTGCTGAAAGACCCGCACCAATTTCAAGCGAATCATCTCGAGGAGCGCCAGGAACGTCACCACTATTCCCGGTCGGGTCTGCACATCGGCAAACAGATCCTCAAATCCACACGCCTCGGTGACCGACAGCCGCGCGAGCAGCAACTCGATGCGGCTCTCGATGGAAATATGCTCGGCCGGCAAATACACCTTAGGCCGGTTACGCGCGCGCTCCAGCACCTGCCGGAACGCTTCCATCAAGCCGAAGAGGTCCACGTCCACCTCAGGTTCGGGCGCCTCGCCCACCACATCGGCCACACGCCCATTCGGACGCCCCCACTGGGCGCTGCGCTGGATTTCGCGATCGTGCAGCAATTCAGCGGCAGCCTTGAACTGCTGGTGCTCCAGGAGCCGGCGCACCAGGGCTTCGCGCGGGTCTTCGTCAGGGTCGTCCTGCGTCGGATCCGGGCGCGGCAGCAACGTCCGCGACTTGATGTGGATCAGCGTGGCGGCCATCACCACGAAGTCACCCGCGATGTCGAGATCGAGATCCTGCATCAGGTCCAGGTAGTCCAGATACTGCTTGGTGATGAGCGCGATGGGAATGTCGTAGATGTTGACCTGATGTTTCTTGATCAGGTGCAGCAGCAGATCCAGTGGCCCCTCGAACCGCTCGAGGCGAACGGGATAAGCGCCCAGTAGTGACTCAAAGTCCGCCGGCGCATCCGCTGACGTGAATGTGCGCTCAGTACTCAAGTTTCACCGCCGCGCGCACGTGCGCCATCGTCTCCTGCGCCACCACACGCGCCTTGCGCGAGCCCTCCACCAGCACCTCGCGCACGTAGCCGGGGCGCGCCAGCACCTGGGCGCGGCGCGCCCTCAGAGGCTCCAGGCGCGCATTGACGGCGGCGGCCAGCTTCGTCTTAACCTCGACATCGCCCACCTTGCCGGCACGATAACGCGCCTTGAGGTCGTCCACTTCCGCAGCGTTCGGGTTGAATACGTCGTGGTACATGAACACGGGGTTGCCCTCGACCGTGCCTGGAATGTCGGCCCGCACCCGCTTTGGATCCGTAAACATCTGGCGGACTTTCTTCACCACGTCTTCAGCGGTGTCTGACAAGTCGATCGTGTTGCCGTAGCTCTTGCTCATCTTGCGATTGTCGAGCCCGGGCAGGCGGGGCGTCGGCGTCAGCAACGGCTGCGGTTCGACAAACACTTCGCCATAAAAATTGTGGAAGCGCCGCACCACTTCACGCGACAGCTCCAGGTGTGCCACCTGATCCTCGCCCACGGGGACGAAGTGCGCGTTGTAGATGACGACGTCAGCAGCCTGCAGCAGCGGATACCCGAGGAACCCTAGGTTTGAGAGGTCCTTGTCGGTCATCTGCTCGATCTGTTCCTTGTAGGTGGGCACGCGCTCGAGCCACGTAATGGGCGTAACCGTCTGCAGCAGCAGGTAGAGCTCGGCGTGTTCGGGCACCATGGACTGGATGAAGAGTGTGCTGGTCTCGGGGTCGAGCCCAGCCGCGATCCAATCGGCCGCGTTGTCGAACGCGTCGGCCGTGATGTTCTCTGTGGACGCGTAGTGACTGGTTAGCGCGTGCCAGTCGGCAACGAAGTAATAGCAGTCGTACTGGCGCTCGAGCGCCACCCAGTTTTCCAGCGCACCCACGAGATGCCCAAGGTGGAGCCGGCCCGTCGGTCGCATTCCCGAGACCACGCGTTTTTTCGACATCACACCAGCCATGAACCCAGGACCTGCTGCACCGGCCACACGAACATGTCTAATACGCCCAACAACAGCAGCGCGTAGAGCAGGAAGAACCCATACGGCCTCATTTGGTCGATGAGGCGCGCGACTGATTCCGGCACAATGCCCGCCAGCACGTTGCCGCCATCAAGCGGAGGCACCGGTAGCATGTTGAAGACGGCCAGCAGGGTGTTCATGAACACCGCGGTGTAGAGCGTGATCGTGACCAGTGTCTGCCCCTCGTCTGGCACGAGCCCGCCCTGGGCCTTCAACAGCACAGCGGCCACCAACGCCAGCAGGATGTTACTGACTGGACCGGCGAGCGCCACCAGCGCGAAGTCACGCCGCGGCGCTCTGAGGTTCCGCGTGTCCACCGGCACGGGTTTGGCCCAGCCGATCAGGGGCAAGCCCGACAACATGCCAACCAGCGGAAACAGCACGGTGCCGATCCAGTCGATGTGCGCCAGCGGGTTCAGTGTCAGGCGCCCCAGCATGCGCGCCGTCGGGTCGCCAAGGCGGTCGGCCGCCCACGCGTGCGCCGCCTCATGAAAGGACAACGACGCAATCAGGATGATGAATGCGGGGACAACAGCTTCGAGCGACAAGGAAAAGAGGTTATCACTTGCCCGTGAAGTAGTCGATCACCGCCTGGGCGGGTTTGGGGCCCACCGCTCGGTCTAGCTCCTCCCGGCTCGCACGGCGGACGCCCGCCAGCGATCCGAAGATGGTGAGCAACTGCTTGCGGCGTCTCAGCCCAATCCCGGGCACGGCGTCCAGTTCAGACCTGAGGGAGGTTGTGGTGCGCTTGGTGCGATGGAACGTCACGGCGAACCGGTGCGCTTCATCACGAATCTGCTGCACCAGTCGGAGCGCTGGCGTCTGGTGTGGCAGCGCGATGCCCTCGCTCCGGTCGCGACGGAACAGTAACTCTTGCTGCTTCGCCAGGCCGACGGCCACGAGGCGGTCGAGTCCGAGCTGCCGCAACGCCGTATACGCAGCCGTCAGCTGGCCCTTGCCGCCATCGATCAGCAGGAGATCGGGGAACGGTCCGCCCTGCTCCAGCAGTTTCTGGTATCGGCGCCGGACCACTTCTTCCATCGACGCAAAATCGTCGGGCATCGCGCTGACGCCGCGGATAGCAAACTTGCGGTACTCCCCCCGCCGCATCCGCCCCTCGATGCACACCACCATGGACGCCACCGTGTTTGTGCCTTGGAGCGTCGAGATGTCAAAACACTCGATGCGCCGCGGCAACGTGGGCAGGTCCAGCACGCGCCGCAGCGTGTCGAGCGCCTCGAAGGCCACCACCGCGCCATCACCAAAGTGCGTGTCATACGACAGCGCCGCATTACGCAGCGCCAGGTCCACAAGCCCGCGCTTGTCGCCGCGGCTGGGGGTCACAATGCGCACCCGCCGCCCCGCCCGCTCGCCCAGCCACAACTCCAACGGCTCGCGCACATCAGCCGCCAGTTCCTCGGACACCAGCACGTCGGGCGGCGGCTCGTGCTCGGCGTAAAACTGCTGCAGGGCGGCTTCCAGGACTTCGTTCGGAGATTCGGGAATATAGGGGGACGGGTGTCGATCTGTGGAAAACTTCTGGTTTCTCGCATCACTGGGCGCCGGAGTTTTCCACAGATCGACACCCGTCCCCTTCGCCTCGATCTCCGACCTCATCTCGATCCGATCCACCACCCGCCCGCGGCGCATCTGGAAGACTTGCACCACGGCGCCGGCGGGGCCCACTTTGGCGCCGAAGGCGTCGCGGTCGCCCAACGCGGGCGTGGACATCTTCTGCTGGCGGTCGCGCAGGGTTTCCAACGTGCGGATGGCATCACGCAGCGTTGCGGCGCGCTCGAACCGCTCGTTGAGTGACGCGTCCACCATCTCCGTACGCAGGCCGTCGATGAGCTCCGCCTGACGCCCCTCCAGCAATAGGCGCGCCTGCCCCACTGCCCGCCCGTACTGCTCGAGCGTGCACACCGACTCTACGCACGGTGCAAGGCAGCGCTTGATGTCGTATTCAAGGCACGGCCGGTCGCGTTTGCCGTCAATCATCTCGTTGCACGATCGAATCCCAAACAACCGGTGCGTCAGCCTCATCGTCTGCCGCGCCAATGACGCCGGCATGAACGGCCCCGCATACACCGACCCATCGCGTTCCACCCGCCGCGCCACCAGCACTCGCGGGGCGGCCTCGGTGGTCGTCAACTGCAGGTAGGGATAGGTCTTGTCATCACGCAGCAACACATTGAAGCGTGGGTTGCGCTGTTTAATTAGGTGATTTTCAAGCGCCAGTGCTTCAACAACCGAGTCGGTGACGATGGTTTCGAGGCGAGCGGCATCGCGCAGGAGGGCGTCAATTCGTGGGTTGGTACCGCAGGCCCCCAGATACGATTTAACCCGGTCGCGCAGCACCCTGGCCTTGCCCACATAGAGGGTGTCGCCCGCCTGGTTGTAGAAGAGGTAGACCCCGGGTTGCTCAGGGAGCCGCCCGATCTGGGTCTTGAGTTCGAGAATGGCCATCAGTTAATATCCGCCGTGACCTTCACCGGCGCGGTCGGCACCACGTTCAATTTTCCTCTCCGGCTGATCATCGCCACCTGCATCAGGCTTCGGATCCACCCAAATCTTCTCACGTTCACCGGAGTGCTGATTAGTTTGGCCGCCGGCTTCGCGCTGGCCAGGGGTCGCTTCAGTATCGCAGGCGTCATCATGCTCGCCGCCAGCGTGTTTGACTACATCGATGGCAAAGTGGCCATCCAGTCAGGCACCCAGACCAAGTTCGGGGGCTTTTGGGACTCGGTGATCGATCGCTTCTCGGACTTGTCGCTGTCGGTCGGCCTCATCGTGCTCTACGCGAAGCTCGACAGCACCGATTACGTGCTGGTCACTTCTATCGCCATGGTCTTTGCCACCATGACCAGCTACACGCGCGCGCGTGCCGAGTGCCTGCTGACCAGATGCAAAGTCGGCTTTATGGAACGCCCCGAGCGTATTGTGCTCTTCATGATCGGCGCCTTCACGAACCGGATGGCCGCTGTGTTGTGGGTGATGGGCGTGTTGTCCATCGTGACCGTGGCCAACCGTATCTACTACACGTACATCGAGCTGGAAGGTAAAACACACCCGAAGCCGACTGGCGTCGCTGGCGTGTTGTGGCGTGCGTTTTATTGGACCGACGAACGCGCGACGGTGCCGTACGACGCCTGGGTGCTCTTCATCCTCGGCTTCATCCTGCTCACCTCGCCCAGTTGGCTCGGAGACCCCATGGCGATGGGCGAGCCGGGACTCATTGGGTGGCTTATGACACTGCGGCACTGAGGCACTGAGGCACTGGGGAACTGATCAGTTCCTCAGTGCCCCAGTGCCGCAGTTCCTAAGTTCCGAGCGAGGGGTCGAAGCAGTGGCGGCAGCGGGCTTCGTAGCTATCGCCGGCGCCGACGAGCACGCGCTCGCGTGAGGCGACCAGGCGTTGCGTGTGGTTGGCGGGACCTCCGCAGACCATGCAGATGGCCAGGGTCTTGGTGATGTACTCGGCGATGGCCAGCAGTTGCGGCATTGGCTCGAAGGGTTTGCCCAGATAATCCTGATCGAGGCCAGCCACAATCACGCGTTTGCCAGAATCGGCCAGCGCCGTGCACACCGCCGGCAGCTCGATATCGAAGAACTGCCCTTCATCAACACCGACCACTTCGGTTTCGGGCAACACCAGGTCGTACAGCTCACGCGACGTCGTGACGCTGACTGACGGAATGCGCATCTCACTGTGTGACGTGATGTGTTCGTTATCAAAACGGCGGTCGATGGCTGGCTTGAACACCTGCACCTTCTGGCGGGCAATCTGGGCTCGCCGCAACCGGCGAATCAGTTCCTCGCTCTTGCCGCTGAACATGCTGCCGGTGACCACCTCGAGCCAGCCGGGTCGCGCGGTGCGTGTGTGATCCATGCGGAAGATTTCTACACTCGCGACAGGTAGTCGCCCGTTTCAGTGTTGATGCGAATGTGGTCGTCGTTGTTGATGAACGACGGCACGCTGACGACTAACCCGGTCTCCACGGTGGCCGGCTTGACCTGGGCCGAGGCCGTGGCGCCCTTGATGCCGGGCGCCGTGTCCACCACCTTGAGGTCCACGGTGGCGGGCAAGTGGATGCCGACGGGCGTCTCCCCGTAGAACTCGACGCTGATCACCGCCTCGGGCAGCAGGTACTGCGCAGCTTCACCGAGGACTTCGGTGGAGAGGTGGACCTGCTCGTAGTTATCGGTGTCCATGAACACGAACATATCGGCTTCGCGATAGAGGTACTGCATCTGCCGCTCGTCCAGGATGGCGCGGTCTACCATGTCGTCGGCCCGGAACTTATGGTCCACCAACCGATTGTTGCCGATATCGCGCATCTTCGAACGTACATGGGCGCGCAGGTTGCCGGGCGTGATGTGCTGAATCTCGAGCACGCGCACCAACGCGCCGTCGAACTTAATCAACATGCCCTTTTTGAGGCGTGACGCTTGCAGGGAACTCATAGGTGTGTCTAGTCCTGAATCGAGGGAACTCGAAAGTCTACCAGTTCTGCTAGCATCGTTTCCATGCCTTGGGATCCGGTCCGGGACCTGCTGACCATGCAGGAGCGGCTAGAGAACCTTTTCGGAGAGGCGACGCCCGGCTGGATTCCAGCCGCCGACCTCTACGAAACGGCCGATCAGTTCATCCTGACCGTGGAGTTGCCCGGCCTGGAGCGCACGGACGTGAGCCTCGCCTACGCCGCCGATATGCTGACCGTGGCCGGCCGGCGCCCCACGCCCGGGGCCTGTGAGCGGTATCAGCAATTCGAACGCGCGCAGGGCGCGTTCGCCCGACGCTTCCGCTTCGCCGTGCCGATTGAACCCGACCAGATTACTGCCGACCTCGCCGACGGCGTATTGACGGTCACCATTCCGAAGGCCGCCGGCTAGCAAGGAGTACGTGTGAACCGCATCAAACGGGCGATTATTCTTGGGTCGTTTCTCGGGCTGGGTGTCATGGGCGGGTTTATCCTGGCCGGCAAGCTCGTCTCGACCTCACCGACCGACACCGCGCCACCGCAGGTCATGCCAGGTGCGCTGCCACGTCCGCAAGTGGCCGCTGCCGGTGCGCTGCCCGATCTGTCCTCGGTGGCCGAGCGCGCAGTGCTCTCGTCGGCCAACATCTCGTCCACCCAGTTTGTGCGCGTCCAGTCCAATCCGATCGAAGACCTGATTTTCGGTCGTCGAGGCGGCGACATGGTGCAGCCATCACAGAGCCTGGGCTCGGGCGTCATCGTGTCGGCCGACGGCTACGTGCTGACGAACAACCACGTGATTGGCGATGACCGCGGCCTGCGCGTGGAAGGACTCAAGATCAAGGTCACGCTGCCGGACGGTCGCGAGATGGACGGCACCATCGTCGGCGCCGACGCGGCCACGGACCTCGCGCTCGTCAAAGTGAACGCCACGGGACTCACGCCGTTCACCTGGGGCGACTCAAGCAGATTGCGCATCGCCGAGTGGGTACTGGCTATCGGCAACCCGTATCAATTCAACCAGTCGGTGTCGCTCGGCATTGTGTCGGCGCTGGCGCGGCCGGATCAGTTCGTGGACGTCATCCAGACCGACGCCGCCATCAACCC
>SYFT01000105.1 GCA_005799825.1 Acidobacteriota bacterium
ATGCCGATCACCTGGCCGGAGTTCTCAAAGCTGCACCCGTTCGCTCCGGTGTCGCAGGCGGCCGGGTACATGCAGGTCATTCAGGAACTGGAAGAGGCGTTGTGCGTGGTGACCGGCTTCGCGGCCGTCTCGCTGCAGCCAAACTCCGGTGCGCAAGGTGAGTTCGCGGGGTTGCTCGTCATCAACGCGTTTCATGCGAGTCGAGATGAATCGCATCGCGACGTGGTGCTCATTCCGCAGTCGGCCCATGGCACCAATCCCGCCAGCGCGGCGATGGTGGGGCTCACAGTGGTGGTGGTGGCCACCGACGAACATGGGAATGTGCGGCTCGAGGACTTGCGGGCGAAGGCGAACGAGTACTGTGACAGGTTGTCGTGCCTGATGATCACCTATCCCAGCACGCACGGGGTGTTTGAGGGCTCGATTCGGGACATTTGCGCGATCATCCACGACCATGGCGGGCAGGTCTACATGGATGGTGCGAACATGAATGCCCAGGTGGGCCTGACCAGTCCTGCAGCGATCGGCGCTGATGTCTGTCACCTCAATTTGCACAAGACGTTTGCCATTCCCCATGGTGGCGGAGGCCCAGGCATGGGGCCGATTGGGGTGGCGACGCACTTGACGGCATTTTTGCCGGGTCATACGGTGGTTGAGACTGGTGGGACGAGCGGCATCTCTGCCGTGTCGGCGGCGCCGTGGGGCAGTGCGAGCATCCTGCTGATTTCGTACGGCTACATCCGGATGCTGGGCGCCGTTGGCATGACCGCAGCGACGAAGTATGCCATCCTGAACGCCAACTACATCAAGGCTCGGCTGGAAGGACACTATCCCGTGTTGTATTCGGGAGCCAATGGCCGTGTAGCGCACGAGTTGATCTTCGACCTGCGGCAGTTCAAGGCGCACGGCGTGGATGAGACCGACATCGCCAAGCGCTTGATGGACTATGGATTCCACGCGCCCACTGTGTCGTTTCCGGTGGCGGGGACGCTCATGGTGGAGCCGACCGAGAGCGAGCCGCTCCAGGAACTTGATCGGTTCTGCGACGCGATGATTGCTATCCGGTCGGAGGTGCAGGCGGTCGTTAATGGAACTGCCGACAAGGCCGACAATCCCCTCAAGAATGCGCCGCACCCGGCCGAGGATGTCTCGGCTGACGAGTGGACGCACAAGTACACGCGCACTCAGGCGGCATATCCGGTGGCGTCGCTGCGCCAACACAAATTCTGGCCGACGATCTCGCGAATCGACAATCCGTTTGGCGACCGCAACCTCGTATGTTCGTGTCCGCCGCTCTCCGACTATGAGGAAGATAGAGAAGCCGAGACATCCTAGCCAGTGCGTCGCCTGAATTCCGCCACAAGGCGGCTGGTCAGTGGCCCAGGGGCCCCCGCTCCAATGACGTGCGCATCAACGGCCACCACCGGTGTGACTTCGCGTGTCGTCCCCGTGATGAACGCCTCGTCCGCGTCGAAGACGTCGAGCGGCTCGAAGTCTGATTCGTCAGTCTCGATTCCCAGGTCGCGAGCGAGGTCGATAACCCACGCTCGCGTCACGCCAGGGAGGAGGCCAGAGGCGAGGGGCGCCGTTCTCAGCCGTCCGCGCGTGACGATGAAGAAGTTGGACTGCGAGCATTCAACGATGGCGCCGCCCTGGTTCATCATGAGCGCTTCGTCGGCGCCGTGGCGCAGGGCTTCCTGCATGGCCAGCGCATTATTGAGCAGGTTGTTAGACTTGATCGCGGGGTTTAGGGCGTCCGGGTGATTGCGCCGAATTGAGACGAGCGAAACGCGAATACCGCGTGTGAAGGTGTGCTCCGGCGGAGCCGGAAAAGGCTTCACGATAATGACGAGTGTCGGTGATGGGCACGCGTTGGGGGCATAGGTCAGGCCTCCCACGCCGCGGGTGAGGAGGATCCGGATGTAGGTATTGGCGACGGCGCCGAAATGGTCGGTGTAGCCTCGCGTGGTGTCGCGAATGTACGCGGCCATTTGGTCGTCGGTATACGGCACGCCCAGAGCCATCAGCCAGGCCGAGCGCCGCAGGCGAGCCATGTGCTCTCCAAACAGGAAGGGCTCACCGCGATAGGTGCGCAAAGTTTCGTAAACTCCTTCGCCGTACAGGAACCCGTGATCGAACACAGGCACCACCGCGTCTTGCGCGCGTGTGATGGTGCCGTTGACGTACACCGCTGCCTGAAAAGAAACCATACCGGGCCTGTGAGTTGCGCGAGTCTAGCACACGCGATACGCTCGGGTTATTCGTATGCGAGTGCTCACCAGCCAGCAGATGCGCGACGCCGACCAGCAGACCACAGAAGAAGTTGGCATCGCGTCGCTCGTGCTGATGGAACACGCCGGCCGGCAGGTCGTGGCGTCTATGGAATCGGCGTGCGAGGGGCGGCCTGACCTGCACGTCGCGGTGGTGTGCGGGAAGGGGAACAACGGCGGTGACGGCTTCGTGGTGGCACGCACGCTGCATCAGCGCAGCATCGCGGTGTCGGTGTATCTACTCGGCGTTTCCGCCGACGTGAGGGGCGATGCCCGCATCAACCTCGGCGTGCTACGCGCCATGAATCTGGACGTGGTGGAGATTGCCGATACCACCGCCTGGGAGCTGCACGGCTCAGACGTCCTCGGGGCCGATCTGATCGTAGATGCGATTGTAGGGACGGAGTGTTCCGGGTGGGCGACCGGCCTGGTCGAGACGGTGATCGCCGACATCAATGTGGCAGCAACTCCGGTCGTCCCCATACTGCCGACTGGTCGGGATGCGGATACGACCGCCCGCCTGGTCGGCAGCCTGGTGATCGCCGATATCGGCATTCCGCGCGGTGTGTTTCAAGGCCTCGACGGTCCGTGGCTTGAGCTCATCACCAAGGAACGCATGCGGGCACTGGTGACGCCACGCGTGGCCGAGTCGCAGAAGGGTGACGATGGGCGCGTCCTGGTTGTAGCCGGGTCACGAGGGAAGACCGGTGCTGCCTACCTGGCGGCGTCCGCAGCCCTGCGTTCGGATGCCGGCCTGGTGACCGTGGCCACTGCGGCGTCGTGCGAGCCCATCCTGGCTGGGCTCGGTGTGGAATAGATGACCGAAGTCCTGCCTGAAACCGACGAGGGCCAGATCGCCTGGGAGGCCCTGGAGCAGACTCTCGAGGCCGACGCTGACGTGATCGCCATGGGCCCTGGCCTGGGACGGGCGCCGGCGACGATGGCGCTGGTGCAAGCGGGGGTGGAGCGTGCGGGCGTGCCCATGGTGCTCGACGCCGACGCGCTTTTTGCCGTTGTGGGGGACTCCGACCGCCTGGTGGGACGCGATGGCGCGGACAGCATCATCACGCCGCATGCCGGCGAAATGGCACGGCTGACCGGACTGACTGTGGAAGCCGTGCAGGCAAATCGAGTGGAGGTTGCCCGGACCTTCGCCATCACGCATCGCGTGTTTGTCATCCTGAAGGGCCACTGCACAGTCGTGGCCACGTGGGAGGGGAAGGCTGATATCAACCTGACCGGGAACCCCGGTATGGCCTCCGGCGGAACCGGGCACGTCCTGACAGGGACGGTGGCGGCCTGGTTCGGCCAGTGGCTCGACGCAGAGGCTGCTGCGCAGCTGGGGGTCTGCCTGCACGGGCTGGCCGGCGACCGTGCGGCGGTCGATGAAGGTGAAACCGCCATGGTCGCCGGCGACATCCTGGACCGCCTCGGCGACGCCGTCCTGGAACTGACAGCGACCCGGCGCCGCAAACCTGAGGAGGCGCAGGAGTGAGGACGATTCACACCACGTCGGAGGAGGAGACCTGCGAGGCCGGCAAGATCATCGCGGCCGAGTTGCGGGTGGGAGACGTTGTGCTGATTGACGGGCCCCTGGGCGCAGGTAAGACGGCGTTTGTGCGGGGCCTGGCCGAGGGCCTCGGCGCGGACCCCAGGAACGTATCGAGTCCAACGTTCACGATCCTGCAGCAGTATCGCGGGTCCATGCCGCTGTATCACGCAGACCTCTATCGGTTGGCGCCCGCTGAAGTGGCGGATTTGGGTCTTGAAGAAACTGGCCTCGACGGCATCCTTGCCGTGGAGTGGCCGGACCGATGGACGGCCCGGCCGACGGTGGCCTATCTGGTGGTGATCGACGATCAAGGCGGCGACGACCGCCGCATCCGCATCCGGCGCTGAGGCGCCCTACTCGACGCGGTAGTTCGGCGCTTCTTTGGTAATGATCACGTCGTGCACGTGGCCCTCACGCATGCCCGCGGCGGTTACCCGAATCAGTTCGGCTTCACGCTGCAGCGCCGGGATGTCGGGGCACCCGGTGTAGCCCATGCCGGCGCGCAGGCCGCCGATGAGCTGGTGAATCATCGCCGAGACGCTGCCCTTGTGGGCCACCCGACCTTCAATTCCCTCGGGTACCAGTTTCTCCATGCCTTCAGCGCCATCAAGGTCGAATTCGTCCTGGAAGTAACGGTCGCGGCTGCCGCGCCGCATGGCGCCGAGTGAGCCCATGCCGCGGTACTCCTTGAAGCTGCGGCCCTGATAAAGGATGACTTCGCCCGGGCTTTCGTCGGTGCCGGCAAACAGGCTGCCAATCATCACTGCACTCGCACCGACAGCGAAAGCCTTGGTGAGGTCGCCAGAGTACCGGATGCCCCCGTCGGCGATGATCGGCACATCACGGGCAGCGGCCGCGCGCGCACACGCGGCGACGGCGCTAATCATCGGCACGCCAATGCCGGCCACCACGCGCGTGGTGCAAATAGAGCCTGCACCGATGCCAACTTTCACGGCGTCAACGCCGCGATCGATGAGTGCCGTCGTTGCCCCGGCGGTTGCCACATTGCCGGCCATCAGATCCACATCCGGGTATTCGCCGCGGAGCTTCTCGACCATGTCGAGCACGCCCTGCGAGTGACCGTGCGCCGTATCGATGACCAGGATGTCCACATGCGCCGCTACCAGGGCGGCAGCGCGCTCAGGCGTGTCCTTGCCGACGCCAATCGCGGCTCCGACACGAAGGCGTCCGAGATCGTCTTTACAAGCGTTCGGATACCTAATGAGCTTCTGGATGTCCTTGACGGTGATCAGACCCTTGAGCCGGTAGTCGGCGTCAACGACCAGGAGTTTTTCCACCTTGTGGTGATGGAACATCTCACGCGCGGTATCCAGAGGGGTGCCCACCGGAACCGTGATGAGGTTCTCGGTGGTCATGATCGCTGAGATGGGGCGGTCCATGCTCGTGGCGAACCGCAGGTCGCGATTGGTCAGGATGCCGACCAGCCGTCCCTCCTGGCTCCCGTCGTCTGTAATTGGCACACCATTGATGCGGTAGCGCTTCATCAGTTCGAGTGCCTCGAAGATCTGGTGGTGTGGTGAGAGGGTGATCGGATTCACGATCATGCCACTCTCAGACCGCTTGACCCGGTCCACTTCCGATGCCTGCTCGTCGGGGCTGAGGTTCTTGTGGATGATGCCGATGCCGCCGTGTTGCGCCATCGCAACGGCCAGGCGGCTTTCGGTCACCGTATCCATGGCCGCCGAGAGGATCGGCACGTTTAGCTTGATCCGCCGTGTCAGGCGCGACGCGACGTCCACTTTGCTTGGCAGCACCTGCGAGCGGCGCGGCACCAGCAGGATGTCGTCAAACGTCAGGGCCTCGGTGAGTCCCGCCATAACCTGCGCCGCCGCCCCTAGCCTGTCTGTCATCTGCCCTCCGACAACGTCATACGCGGACATTTCCCCAGGTCACCATTTCCGCAGTTCACCATTCGCTAGGCCCCATGGCATTTCTTGTATTTCTTACCGCTGCCGCAATGACAGGGATCGTTGCGGCCAATCTTCGGCTCATCGCGCCGCACCGTCTTGAGGTCGGTATCATCGCCGCCTGTGCGTGCCGGCGTCGGGGCTCCCAGAGACGAGCCCCGCGGCAGCGACGACGCGGCAGGAGCGGTAGTCGACCTGCCGCCGCTGAACGTCATTGGTAGCGCTTTGCGTGGTGGGGGAGCCACGATTGGGAGCGCCGCTTCGCCGCTCTCAGACAGTGCCGGACGGAGACGCCAGAGGTTGCGGACGATTTCTTCGTCGATTCGATCCTTCATGGACTGAAAGAGCGTGAAGCTCTCTTTCTTGTACTCGACGAGGGGGTCGCGCTGGCCGTAGCCGCGCAGCCCGATGCCTTCCTTCAAATGGTCGAGGCTGTAAAGGTGATCCTTCCACTGGGCGTCCACGATCTGGAGCATGATGTCGCGCTCCACGCGTCGCAGGATTGACGGATCGGCCTCAAGGACCGTTTCCTTCTCGGCATACTCCGAGATAGCGAGTTCGAGGATGGCGTCGATGATGCCGTCAGACGTCATCGTATCGAGTTCGAGTGCGCCCAGTCTGGACGCGTCGAGACCGAACATGTCCGCAGCTGCCAAGCGCAGCGCAACGAGATCCCACGTTTCCGAATCAACATCCTTGGGCGCGTGGGTGTCCACCAGACTCCCCAGCACGTCTTCGGCCAGGCTCATCAGGTAGCCGCGCGTATCCACTTCCTCCTCGTCGGAGATGCGCACCTGCCCATCGAGCAGCTGCCGGCGAAGGGAATAGACACTCTCGCGCTGCTTGTTCATGACGTCGTCATACTCAAGCAGGTGCTTGCGTGTGGAGAAGTTCTGGGCCTCCACCTGTTTCTGCGCGCGCTCGATGGCTTTAGTCACCATCCGCGCCTCAATGGGCACACCCTCTTCCATGCCGAGGCGCTCCATTAGACCAGAAATGCGGCCCGACCCCATGAAGATGCGCATGAGGTCGTCTTCGAGCGAGAGATAGAAACGCGACGAACCCGGGTCGCCCTGACGGCCGGCGCGGCCTCGCAGCTGATTGTCGATGCGGCGCGCTTCGTGGCGTTCGGTGCCGATGATGTGGAGGCCACCGGCCTTGACCACGGCTTCGTGATCTAAATCGGCGTCTGCCTTGAGCACGGCGTAAATGCGCTCGTAGTCGGGCCGGGGTACCCGGTAGAAGCTGTCGATGTGGAAGAAGTAGACGAACTCCTCGTCGTCGACATACTTTTCCTGGCCCTTGGGCAGGCGCTCGGCCACCTGCTCGATCAGCGTCTGCTGCCGCGATTTGAATTCGGGGTTGCCACCCAGCAGAATGTCTGTGCCGCGACCCGCCATGTGGGTGGCGATGGTCAC
>SYFT01000106.1 GCA_005799825.1 Acidobacteriota bacterium
AACGTCGCGATCATCGCTCACGTGGACCACGGCAAAACTACGCTCGTGGATCAACTGCTTCGCCAATCCGGCACGTTCCGCGAGAATCAGGCGCTCACCGAACGAGTGATGGATTCGAACGACCTCGAGCGCGAGCGAGGCATCACGATCATGGCCAAGAACACGGCCGTGCAGTATCACGAGCACCTGATCAACATCGTGGACACGCCGGGCCACGCAGATTTTGGCGGCGAGGTGGAACGCACCCTCTCGATGGTGGACGGCGTCATGTTGCTGGTGGACGCCTCTGAAGGTCCCCTCCCCCAGACGCGCTTCGTGCTCCGGAAAGCCCTTGAACGCCGCCAGCCGCCCATCGTGGTCATCAACAAGATCGACCGGCCCGACGCCAGGGTCAGCGAAGTGCTCAACGAGGTCTACGACCTCTTCATCGATCTGGACGCCACGGAAGACCAGCTCGACTTCCCCGTGCTCTACACGAACGCTCGCGAGGGCACGGCCACCACAGACATTTTAGTGCCGGGCGAAAACCTGCAGCCGCTGTTCGACGCCATCATCGCGCATACACCGGCGCCGCGCGGTGATGTGGATGCGCCGCTGCAGGCTCTGGTCGCCAACCTGGACTCAAGCGACTACCTGGGCCGCATCGCCATCGGGCGCATCTTCCATGGCCGAGTCAAGGTGGGCGACCCCATCGCGGTCTGCAAGCTCGACGGCACGTTTCAGCGCACCACGGTGACCAAGCTCTTTACGTTCTCGGGGCTCAAACATGTGGACGCGACAGAAGCGGCCGCGGGCGACATCATCGGCCTGGCGGGTATTGCCGACATCATGATTGCCGAGACCATTGCCGACGCCGAGAACCCAGTGGCGATCAAGACCATCGCCATCGACGAACCGACCGTGTCGATGATCTTCGGCATCAACACGTCGCCGCTGGCGGGTCGCGACGGCCAGTACGTCACGTCGCGACAGTTGAAGGACCGTCTCGACCGCGAGCTCATCGGCAACGTCTCTATTCGTGTGGAGCCCACTGACTCACCAGAGCAGATGAAAGTGTTTGGCCGTGGCGAGCTGCAACTGTCGATTCTCATCGAGATGATGCGGCGCGAAGGATTCGAAATGCAGGTTTCGCGTCCCGAGATCGTGACCAAGGCTGTAGACGGTGTCCGCATGGAGCCAGTCGAGGATCTGGTCATCGATGTGGCCGAGGAATATCAGGGCGTGGTCATCGCCCAGTGCGGCATCCGTCGCGGCACCATGACCAAGATGGTGAATCACGGCAGCGGCCGCGTGCGCCTCGAATTCGCGATCCCGGCTCGGGGCCTCATCGGATTCCGGTCGCAGTTCCTCACGGAAACGAGGGGCACCGGCATGATGAACCATATCTTCCACGGCTGGGCGCCCTGGTCTGGTCCCATCGCGTCGCGTCCCACCGGCGCGCTCCTTTCTGACCGCGCGGGCGTGGTCACGGCCTACGCCATTGCGAACATGCAGGACCGCGGCGAGATGTTCGTGGCGCCAGGCACGGTCGTGTATGAGGGCATGATTGTCGGTGAGAACTCGCGCATCAATGACCTCGACATCAACATCGTGCGCGAGAAGAAGATGTCGAACATGCGCGCGTCGGGCGCCGACGAAGCCATCCGCCTCATTCCACCCAAGGTGCACAGCCTGGAGCAGGCGATTGAGTTCATCAATGACGATGAGCTAGTGGAAGTGACGCCGCACAACCTGCGCATGCGCAAGCGCGTGCTGGCTGCGAACATGCGGCCGCGTAAGGAGTCGTGAGAGGCGCCGCCGATTAGGGCATCGGGATGTCAACCTCGCTGAACGTCCCCGGCGCGGGCACGGGAGTGCCCTATTCGAACAAGATCAGTATCAGCGCCCGGTCGGGGCCAAGTCAAGACTTCGAGCGGCAAACCTGATCACCGCCTGCGCTTGCGCGCGATCGATACCCTCCTACCAGGCCAGTACGTCGTCAAGGCTGGCACCCGACTCGAGATTCTCAAAGATTGTGGCGACGGGCATGCGCGTCCTGCGCAGAACTCACGCGCCGCTGACCCAGCCTGGGACCCGTTCGACCGCTGGACAAAGAGACCGGTCGAGGATGACCATGGGAGTCTTCTCGGTTTACACCCAGGCCCGAGGAAAAAGCATGCGCAAGCGCGTGCTCGCCGCGAACATGCGGCTCCCCTCCCGCCGAACCTTGGCGTGGTCTCGACCCCGCAATGGTCTCCCGACGGCCAGCGATTCCTGGTCAACGTGACAGAAGACCAGCGAGCGTCTCAAACGTCCATCAGCGTCATGCTGAACTGGCCAGCACTGCTGAAGCGATGACCTGACGGGTGCCCGTCGGGCCCTTCAGTCCGACCCGTCGCCGCGCGTGACGTCCACGTACCGGTACTCCTGGTCGCGGCTGACATGGACCTGCCAGGGCCGGCAGCACACTTCGCAGTCCTGCACCAACGTGCCCATCACGTCAGGCTCCAGATAGATCTCGACCTGCTCGCCGCAATACGGACACGTCACCGTAAACTCCGTCACGTCACACATGCTCATCAGGCACGGCCCTCAACACGCGATCCATCACGCCATTCTATCCTCACGTCGCCGCGCGACCGGGCGAGGGCCGTTCCGGCGTATGGTGCCTACCCTTCCGTATAATCGGGGGAGTGGCCAAGTCACGATTGGCGGCGGACACAGATGCAATTGCTGAGCGCGTCCAGATTGCTGGTTGGCGCAGCATGAGTCCGGCCCAGAAGGCTGCGAGTGTGTCCGGGCTCACTTCCGCGATGTTCGACATGGCCCGAGCAGGGATCCGTACGCGTTTTCCTGATGCGACGGCGCGGGAGCATTTTTTTCGAACGGCCATCCAGACGCTCGGTCTCGATCTGGCAACGCGCGTCTATCCGGATGCCGGCCTTGCCCGCCCTCCCGTCGAGGGCTGAGTGGCCATGACCACACCGGTTGGTCTCATCGCCGTCGCCACGGGAGGCGTCCGCGTCCTTCAGCCGCTCGATATTTTGGCGGCTCGATCGCTGCCTCATTCGCAGGAGAGCCGCGCCGCCGGTAGGTGAGCGGCAGGATGTTCAGGGCTTCCTCCTGCTGTCGAGTTCCGAGACGATCCAGGTGGCCTTGTAGATACCATGCTGAAAGCCGAAATCAGCATGGATCAGAAAATGGGACCGGGCGGCAGCAGCACCTTGACCGCACGTGCACACGACACCAGACCTGATTCGTGTGACACCTCATTAAGAATCTCGGCATGTGTGCAGTCTGCTACGAGGCGGCCCAGCACTGAAGAGTAAGGCGTGCTTTTTCGGAACTGGTAAACTCCGCGGGCGCCGATGCTACAGCCCCATAGATCCAGGACTGGACACTACGACACTGCCGTAGACATTTGTTCAGTGAGACGCACATGAGTGAACCCAGGAACACACGGCGAGAGACACAACTCACGCTGATCGCGGTGGCGGTCGGGCTCCCGATCGTCGCGGGCGTGGCGCTCGTCTCCTTCCTGGTCAACGTCAACAACAAGTCCCTCGACCCCGACGCGCAGGGCGTGGCGTCCGTGCTGCACTCGACGCCCCTGCCCAGGTGGACCGCTGCCGTGAAGCAGGGACAGCACATCGTTCGTGCAGCCGTGGTGGACCAGAACCTGCCGGGGCTCTCGGTGGCCGTTGGCGTGGCCGGCGAGATTGTGTGGGCCGAAGGTTTTGGCTGGGCAGATCTCAAGAGCAAGAACCCCGTGGCTCCTGGCATGCGCTTCCGGATCGGACACGTCTCCAAAGCGCTCACCTCCGCCGGAGTCGGCCTGTTGCGGCAGCAGGGCCAGCTGCATCTCGACGATGAGATTCAGACGTACGTGCCTGCGTTCCCCAGGAAACAGTGGCCGGTCACGCTGCGGCAATTGATGGGGCACGTGGCGGGCGTCAGGCACTACCGGGATGACGAGTGGGGTGACAAGCCCACGGCACCCTGCGAGCGAGCGTCCGAAGGGGTGAAGAATTTCGCGAATGATCCGCTGGTGTTCGAGCCAGAGACGCAGTATCGCTATTCCACCTATGGCTGGGTCCTGGTGAGTGCGGCGGTCGAGGCCGCGGCGGACGAGCCCTTCTTCACGTTCATGCGCGGCCGAGTCTTCGAGCCACTGGGCATGGTCGATACGGAGGACGACTCAGTGACCGAGGCTCGGCCGAATCGGGTGACGTCCTACTTTCGTGACAACCTGGGGCGCGAGCTCACCACAAGCGTGGACTACACGTGTTTCGCGGGCGCGGGCGCATTCCTCTCCACACCATCCGACCTCGTGCGATTTGGATTCGGTTTGAGCCGGGACACATTCCTACAACCAGCCACCGTCAGCCTGTTCCAGTCACGCCAGCAACTCACCACCGACGAGGACACCGACTACGGCCTCGGCTGGATGCTCGATACGATTGAGTTGGGAGGCAAGCGTACGCAGGTGGCCGGCCACGCGAGCCGCACGATCGAGGGCGCATCCACATCGTTCCTGACGTTCCCCGAACGCGGCCTCGTCGTCGCCGTGATGATCAATATCTCGTTCGCGGATGCCAGGTCGATCGCGTTGGCCGTGGCGCAGATTTTCGCGGCCGGCCCACTATAGGATATCGACCGGTGTGCCACTTCTCTCGCGTTGGCTGGTGTCTGGTGGTCGTCGACCTCATCGCTGCCCCTTCACTCTTCTTTGCCCAAGATATCGGCGACGCCGCGACGCGTGGCATAGGCCAGGGCTTCGGATCAGCACTGGGGATCATCGCCCTTATCGCAGCGGCATCTGTCGCGATGACTGTGACTCTGACCGTGTCTGACTAAGGGCTCGGGCTCATTTTTCCAGGATTGCGACCACAAGTCCGCGAGATGGAACCAAGCCCGCAGTACGCCTACCCTGACGCGACCATCCGCAAAGCGGCGCTGGCACTGGTCCTCAACGACGACGAAAAGCTTGCTGCACTCCTCAATGCCGCTCCCGCGCCCGACCTGAAGGCGCGTGATGGGCGCGGTCAGTCCCTGCTTGTGCTGGCCACACGCACAGCCATTATGGATGGCGGAAGGCTGGTGGACCTCGAGGGGCTTCGCCTGATCCTGGCTGCAGGAGCGCGCCCGCAAGCCGACGACCTGATGGGCGACGAGGCGCTCATCCAGGCCGTGGCTGGCGCCCGCAGCGAACACGCCGCCGCCGTGCTCGGGATGCTGATCGACGCAGGTCTCAGTCCTGACTGGCCGACTCCAGAGGGGAGCTCCGTGCTGGCGCGCGTCATGCAAACCAGCGAGCGGTCTCTCACCGACGACGATCGCGCCCACCCGGCGTTCCGGAAGCCCATGGCGTCGGTCAGACGCTGACGCGGGCGGTCGAATCTGACTACACTCTTTATCTATGTCCCATCTGTCGCGCCTGCTGCTGACCTGCTTAGTCTGTGTGCTGCCCACCCTGTCGTCTGCGCAGGAATTGTGGCCCGGCACCCGGTATGACCCGAAGATTCCGACCCTCACGGCCGTGCTGGGCTGGGATCACGGCCAGGAGATTTCCTCCCCGGACGCCATCACTGCGTATTTGAAGTCGCTCAACGCGGCGGCGCCCGAGCGGACGCGCCTCATTGAATATGCGCGGACCTGGGAAAATCGGCCGTTGCACGTGCTGGTCGTCGGCAATCCGATGCGCATTGCCCAGTTGGATGCGATCAAGAAGGGCATGCAGCGCCTTGGGGATCCACGCGGTGCGTCGCAGGCCGAACTCGACCAGCTCGTCAGGGACATGCCGGTCATTACCTGGCTGTTCCATTCGGTGCATGGCAACGAGATCTCAGGCGCTGATGCCGCGCTAGCCGAGGCGTACCACCTGCTGGCGGCACAGGGAAACGCCGACGTGGATACGGTGTTCCGCGAGTCGCTGGTGCTCATCGACCCGTCGCAGAACCCCGACGGTCGCGCGCGTTTTATTGCGGCGAATCAGCAGGGCCGCGCGGCGGGCGTGCCTGACGCCGACCCTGCATCGGCGGAACACGACGAGCCCTGGCCCGGAGGCCGATCGAATCACTACCTGTTCGACATGAACCGCGACTGGTTTGCGATGTCGCAACCCGAGACCAGGGGCCGCATCAAAATCGTGCTCGACTTCTTTCCCCAGGTCGCCGTGGACCTCCATGAGCAGGGTGGCGATAACGAATACTATTTCGCCCCGCCGGCCGACCCGGTCAATCCGCTAATCACTCAAGACCAGCGCAAGTGGCTTGAGGCCATGGGCCGCGCCAACGGAGAGGTCTTTGACAGCCGGGGCTTCGGGTATTTCGTTCGCGAGGTCTACGACGCGTTTTATCCTGGGTACGGCGACTCCTGGCCTGTCTTCCATGGTGCGGTGGGCATGACATTCGAAATGGCGTCCGCGCGGGGCCTGCGTTTTCAGCGCCAGGACGGCACACTCCTCACCTATCGCGAGGGTGTCATCAAACATTTCACTACGGCGGTGACTACGGCCATCACCGCCGCAAAGAACCGCGAAGCAATGCTCCGCGACTTTCTCGCCTACCGGCAATCAGCCATCCGTCTGGCCGACACCGGTCCGAAGGAATACCTGATTGATGCGGGCACCGACCCCGCTCGTGCGATGCATCTGGCGCAACGCCTCTCGGCGCAGGGCATTGACGTGCGTCGCGCAGACGAGGCGATCAAGGTCGGTACACGCACACTGCCTGTCGGTTCGCTGATCGTCCCGCTGGCCCAGCCGGCCGGCCGTCTAGTACGCAACCTGCTCGACGCCTCCATCGTGATGGACGAAGCCTTCCTGAAAGAACAAGAGCGCCGGCATCAACGTGGACTGGGTGATCAGATTTACGACGTGACGGCATGGAACCTCGCCATGCTGTACGACCTGGATCTGGTGGCGAATGCCACGCCGGTGACCACGCGCTCCACGATGGTGCCGCGTGAGCCGGCGACGACCATCGCCTCAACGACACTGGCGGCTGCAAAAGTCGGCTACATCATGCCGTGGGGACTCAAGGCGGCTGAGGCGGCCGTGGAACTGCTGCAGGCCGGCGTCAAAATGACGAACGTGCCACGGACATTTACCATCGGCGGTCGCGCGTTTCCCGCCGGTTCGGCATTCATCCGCATCCAGGGCAACCTGCCGGACCTGGCGACGCGACTTGGTGCTGCAGCGGCAAAACACGGCATTGAGCTCACGCCGATTGACTCGGCTTTTGTCGAGAGTGGCGTGTCGCTTGGCAGCAACGAGACGGCCGCACTCAAAGCCCCGAAAGTACTCCTGTTGTGGGATACGCCTACGTCCAGCCTGTCAGCCGGCTGGGCACGATATGCGCTCGAACAGCGCTGGAAGCAGCCGGTGACCACGGTCCGCGCGGGGTCACTCGGTCGCATCGATTTGACACTTTACGACGTCATGGTGCTACCGTCGGGCACATACAGCTTCAATGACGACCTAATGCGCCGCCTCAAGGATTGGTTGGGCCGCGGCGGCACACTCATCACCCTGGGCCAGGCGTCGGTCTGGACCACAAGTGAACGTGCCGGACTTGTGCCCACACACCTGCTGCAGCGGGACGGCTCAGCCGCCGGTGCCGCTGACGAGAAAAAGACACCGCCGAAGATCGACATCGAGAAGTTCGACTACAACGAGGCGATCAAAATCGAACGCGGCTCACCCGACGGCACCGCCGGTGCGATTCTGCGCGTGAGACTCGACAAGGAGCACTGGCTCTCAGCCGGGCTCGACGATGAGATTCAGGTGGTGATGGAAGGCAGCCGGATGTTCATGCCCGTCAAGCTGGGCGCCGGCACGAACGTGGGCGTGTATGCCGCGAAGGATCGTGTGGTCGCCGCCGGCTTCATGTGGCCCGAGGCCAGGAATCTGATTCAGCAGAAGTCGTTCCTCATACATGTGCCGATCGGTCGCGGCCATGTCATCGCGTTTGCCGAGGACCCGAACTACCGCGCCTTCACAGAAGCCACCGGCCTGCTGTTCATCAACGCGATCCTGCTGGGGGCTGGATACTAACCTTGACGCGGACAGTTCCCCAGTTGCTCAGTCTCTAGGGCCCATCAGCCAGATATCGGCGTACATCGTGCAGCAGCGAATACATCCGCGCTCCGTCCACCAGTGGGTTGCGGTCAGGCGGAATTCGTCGAGGTGGTCCAGCAGGAACTCGCGCGCACGGTTCAGGTCCTTCATCGTCTCGGTAGCCAGCTGTTTCCGACCAGGAACCCGGAATCGATCCGGGTGATGACGCTTGGTCAGTTCCCGGCGGGCCTGCAGGCCGTCACACGTCGTGGACGGCAGGTGCAACCCGAGTTGATGCAGGGCGTCGATGATGTGCTGTCGTGCGGGGAGAGGCGATGGCATCGGAGGTCTGTGCCAAGGGCTTTGCAAACCATCTGCCACGCCAGCATGCGCGAGGTCGCCCGTACATTCTTCGAGACACACGAATGTCGGACGCCGCGCTCATTTCCTGCTGAACGTGGCCCTCATGAACACCCAACTTTCCGGATCGAGCTCAACGGTGAGGGGTTCGACGTCGCTCGGCAGGGAGAACGACTGAGTCTTCTGGGACAGCTGTACCGTGTGTGACGTGCGCAGGGTCTGGAGCGGCATCGGTGCACCGCCCGCTTGGCCCATTGCGGCCGGGGCCGTGGTCGAGACGCGCACCTCGATCGGCATCCGGTAGAGCCCGGCCGGCTGCGTCTGCTCGAGCGTGACCTGCACCTGCTTCGCCCCCGCGTCGTACGTCCATGTCCCTGCCACCTGGAAAGCGCCGGCGCGATTCAGGAGTTGCGTGAACAGCCACGCCAGATCCCGTCCGTCAGCCGGGCACCGATCACCGGCCGCCCGGCACGCGTCCTCCATCGTGCGCCTGAAGTCGTCGGTGGTAGCCGTGCCGTCTCGGTACTTCGCGTAGTACGCACGGATTCCCTCCCAGAAGGTCTGAGTACCGACGATGCCTCGGATGTTGTGGAGGACCTGGGCGCCGCCCTGGTAGACCTGCGCGCCGTTGGCGATGACGCGGCTGATGTTCGCGAGGTTGTCGTGAATGATCGTCGAGCCGGGATTGGCGATCGCGTAGTTCAGCGCGGTCGCCTTGGCGCGGCGAACGCCCTCTACGAACGCGTCGTGGCCGTCCTCGAACTCCTGATACAGCAACGCGAAGTAGGTCGCAAATCCCTCGCTCAGCCACACATCGTCCCAGTCGGACTCGGTGACGGAGTCGCCCCAGTATTGATGTGCCATTTCGTGCGCGATGAGCTGACGGCCAGCACCGGTGGCGCCGTAGCCGTAGAAGATGCTGGACGCGAGCTCCATACCACCGCCAACGCCGTTGGCCTGCACCTGAGCGAGCTTTTCGTACGGGAAGGGACCGATGCGATCGGTGAAGAACTCCAGTACAGGCAGCGTGTGTGCAGTGAAGGCCCGATGCCCAGCCTCCTGTTCCTGCGGAAATACCCACGATGAGAGCGAGGCTCCCCGATAGGAGCCAAAGTGCTGGACGGAGTACGGTGCGACCCCGAGCGACATCAGCCACGTGCTGATGGGGACGCCTTCTTTCCAGACCGTACGCCTCCGGTCACCGGGCAGGTCGGTTTCCTCACTGAGCAGGCCGTTTGAGACAACCTGATACTTGGCCGGCGCGGTCACCGACGTCGTGTGTGTCGCCTTCATGGACGGATGGTCGAAGACCGCGCGGAAATTGCGCGCCTTGTTCGGCCACGGATTGGTAACCCAGCCACGATCGCCGTGCCGGTTGTTGGCGATGAAGATACCCGTCGCCGGCACGCCGTGGAAATCGATAGTGAACGAGAATGGCTCACCCGCCGGGAAGTTGCGCGGCATCGTTACGCGGAGGCGGTCGCTTTCGTGCTGCCACGTAAGCGCCTGCCCGTCTGCGGTCACCGAGATGACCGTCATACCCTTGCCGCCGGCGGGTGGGGTGGCCGCACCGCCACGGTCATCGCCTCCAGGTTCCGCGCACGGATCGGCGAAGCCGTTCGCCATCTGCGCGGGCCGAGGCTGTGCGCTGAACTTGCACAAATCGAGCTCGACCGTCTTCACGCCGGCCTGGACGAACGTCAGATCCACTCCCTGTTTCACGACAAGTGCGTCGCTCTGGTCGCTGAGCGTGTAGTCGAAGGTGTAATTCGTGATCTTGATGCCGGGCTGGCGCGGATACGTGTCGGCGCGCATTGTGACGGTCGTGATCGCGAACGCCGCGAGATACACGACGACCACCGCCGTCCAGGTCATGTATCGGTTCCTCATAAATCTACTTCATCCGTTCATAGGTCGCGAAGGTCACGGTGTCCGGCTTGCCGTCGGCGCCGTAGTTCATGTAGATGATGCCAATGGTGTTGCCATCGGGCGACAACACATTAGTCAGCTGTTGCCTGATGCGACCATCTCGCCGATACGTGATCTCGGCGGTACGTTCGCCCACCATACGGACAGCGGCGGTCTCGGCGCTCCGCGAACCGTTCATCGGCGTTTCCTTATTGTCGAACATCGTCGTGTAACCCCACTGTGGGGTCAACGCGCCATCAGGCTGCAGTTGATTGATCGTGACCTTCATCCCGGTGTCTTCATGGGGCCCATAGGTCATGACATTTGTGGATGGCCGCGTCGGATCTGTGGCCTTGATCAGCCATTTGCCGAACCGTGGATTTGCGGCGGGCACCGCCGCCGGCTGGGCGGCGAGCACGGTGGACAACATCGAAAACAGCACACATACGAGCGAGAGTCTGCGCATAACGGCCTCCAGCGGGTTCAGGGTGCCTGACTATAGATCAGGATCGTGCCGCCAGGTCTGGTGCGGCGAGTTAACTCGAAGGGTGTACGCGCACTACCGTGGGGACGCCGCTTTTAATACCACGATGTGCTGCCATGGCAGCACGTCCAGCACGCGATCGATCACTAGGCCATCGGCGGCGAGCTCCTGGCGAATCTGTGACACGGTCATCTTGTGCACCGGCTGGATCGGGACGTTGGGATCTTCGCCGCGGAATTCGATGAGCACCAGTCTGCCGTCGGCCTTCAGCGCCCGCCTCAGTCGCGCGACGAATGCCTGAGGGCCCGACAGTTCGTGATACACATCGACCATCAGGATCAAGTCGAAGGTCGCGTCTGGCAGCTTAGGGTCATCCGCCAGGCCCTGGAGCAGTGTGACGTTGGCGAGTTTTTCGCGCGTGAGTTTCGCCCGAATCAGATCGAGCATGCCCGGCTGAAGATCGGTGGCGTAGACCTGGCCGGTGCGTCCCACGGCGCGGGCCAGACGTACCGTGTAGTAGCCCGACCCTGCGCCGACGTCGGCGACTACCATGCCGGACTTCAGCCGCAGGGCGTCCACGGCGCGCGTCGGTTGCTCCTCCGACTCACGCTCCGGCCTGTCCAGCCACGGCGCCCCGAGCACGCTCATCGTCGGGGCAATCACGCGACCGCTGACCGGATGGCGTTCCTGCCGTCCGGCGGCAAGGAACATGACGATGGCGACGGCGACCGTCAGGGATAGCCGAGCGGACTTCTGCACAGCCCCTAGTGTACCTCGAGCGTCAGCGGTGCCTGGGCACAGAGACAGGAATAGGCTTGTCGATGGCGGGCCGTTCGTTGGTCTCGGCCATCGCCCAGAGTGTGGCAAACACTGTGCGGGCGACGGTTTCGATCTTCTTCGGATCGAGGAACCGGGCGTCATCCGAGGGCTGGTGATAGCGCCGGTGCAGCCCGGTGTTCCAGCCGATCGTGAGGATCCCGCGTTCAAGGAACGGGCCCGCATCGGTACGCGGATAGAAAAACTCGCTGTCCCAGCGGTCATCCGCGCGATTGAGGGTCATGGTGAGATAACCGCGGTTCACCTGGTCGATGAGTGCATTGACCTTGTCGCTCAACACGCCAGGGCCAATCAAATACACCTCGTTGGGGCCGGGCACGGCCGGTGAGTGCTCGTCAGCGGATTCGGCAGCGCGCGTGGCGCCGATCATGTCGATGTTGATGTGCGCTACCACCGATGACAACGGCACCGGCGGGTTCGCCACAAAGTGCCGCGACCCCCACAGCCCCACTTCTTCTCCACTATCCCACACGAAAATCATCGACCGCTTCGGGCGCTCGCTCTTCATCATCTGCTCGACGATGGACAACATCCCGGCGCTGCCAGAGGCGTTGTCATCGGCCGAGTTGTAAATGTCATCACCCTCCACCGAGCGCGTCCCTACGGCGCCGTCCAGGTGTGCCATCACGGTGATGTGCTCGTTGCGGAGCCGCGAATCCCGGCCTTCAATCTTCGCGACGACGTTGTAGGGGCGATGCGGCACGGTGGACGCCTGGACATTGAACGTCACTGACTTGTTGAGCGTGAACGTGGCCGGATAGTCTTCAGCGTCGCCGCGGGCGACGATTTCGTTCGTTGTAAAGCGTTCGCCCGCCATCAGGGCTTCCGTGCCGGTGGGCGACAAGAGAGCGGATGTCACCTGGGCCGCGGCATAGGCCGACGGCACCGAGGGGTCAAGTTCCCGCCGCACCAGGTTCTGCCGCTGCAACTGCTGCCACCAGCCGGGCTGCGTGCTTGTCTGCGGGATCATCAGCACCGCGACGGCGCCGCGACGCGGGGCTTCGGCCACCACGTTGCTGGCGCCCACCGTGACACGGCCGAACTGCTCAATCACCACGCCCTTTGGCATGGCGCGCGGCCCGTGGGTCAGCACCACCTTGCCGCGCACGTCAACGCCGGCGTACGGATCGATGCCCTTGTCAGGAATCACCCAGCCGTGGCCGACGTAGACCACGGGCCATGTGCCGGTCAGCGGCTGGCCCGAGAAGGAGCGCAGGACGAAGTCGGCATCAAGGGCAAACCGCTTGCCGCCAATCTCGATGTGCGACGCGGCCAAATCCACGCGTGATTCGATCATCGTATACGTCTGGAGATACGTGCCGTTATCGCCCGCCGGCGTCACGCCGGCGGCCTTCAGGCGATTGACGATATACGCGGCGGCGCGGTCAAATCCTGGTGACGGCGTGGCCCGGCCGCGCAGTTCGTCGGAGGCGATGAACGCCAGATCACGCGCGAGTTGATCGGCCGTGATGCCATCGGCGGCTTCACGGACGGAGGTCGGGAGTATCGGTGCGCCGACGGCCTGGACGACGACCACGGCGAGGGCGATAAGAGTGCGCAGAGACATGCGGTATTCTACTCGCGTTGCCGCGAAGTGGCGTCAACGACGCTGAACGACGATGGTCACCAGTCCTTGCCGCCCCGGCACCAGAACCCAGCGCGGGCCACGGCGGCAATACGCAGATACAACGGGAGCCGCGCGCCAGGCATGACGCGCGATGAGCGCCAACGATTTCGGTGCGATGTCGTTGAGCGCCGTGTCGTCTACAGCATCACGGCCGCGCGACGCCTGCCCGATTACATCGAACGACACGCTCGCTCCGGCGTCCACCCGGACCCCAATTTCTGCACCGGTGAGCCGCGCACGTCCGCGGTTCCTGATGCCACACAGGTCCACGCCGGCCGTGTAGCGCTCCACTAGGTTATTGACGCTGTCGCGATACGTCGCGCCGTGAACATCAAATCGGCCTGCACCGTAGCGCATCGTCAAATCGAACTGGCGGCTGGTCTCAGGCCGCAAATCGGGATTGCTCTCAAGAAAGCCGCGACCAACGGGGCCGCGAGAACACCTCTCGGTGATCGTCGGGTCACGAAAGCCGCGAGCCGCCTGCAGCGTCATGACCATTGCGTGGCGTGGCGCAAGCGTCACGGCGGTGTTGGCTGCCACCGTTTAGTGATCAATTGTGCGATCGCCGAAAAAGCCGCCGCGGTTGACGCCATGAATCATCTCGCCACGCACGCCGGCGGACAGACTGAGCCACGAACGAATGGCGCGCGACCCTTCCACGAACACGCCGACGGCTGTGCGCTTGCGGATGCCAGTGACACCGTGGCCACCGTTCATGCGAGCGCCCCCGCCGTGTTGTATTGAAACGCCGTGTCGGTGGAAGACACGGCGAACCGGCGCTGCAGGTCCGCGCGATCGACGCGGCGGGACCGACCGGGCGCGGCAAGACGATCCTGCTCCAGATACCGTAGAGCCGCGGTGGAATCGCCGCGCCCGGCGTGTTCACGTCAACGATAATCCGTTTGGTGGCGACGGGGCGTTTCGGTGACTGTGCCACCGGGGTGTAGCCGGCCGCGGCCAGCGGTGTCTATCAGCCGAAGAGTTTCAGGGGTACCATGACGCAGATGCTCACTTCCGGCAGTGACCACGGCTTGTTTGCCGCCCTGCGCCCATTGTTGCTGCCGGTGTTCCTGATCGTGCTGGCCCTGACTGCCTACAACACGCGCATCAGCCGTGAGATGGTGGACTTCGAGGTCTACCGCACAGCAGGCCGACGCGCGATGGCCGCCGAGCCGTTGTATCAGGCGGCGGACGAGCACTACACGTTCAAGTATTTGCCCGCGTTTGCTGTGGCCATGGCGCCGATGGCCATCCTGGGTCATGACTCGTCGCGCATCGCCTGGTACGCGCTCTCCTGCGGGTGCCTCATCCTGTTGTTGCGGTGGTCGGTGGTGGCACTCCCTGAGCGACGCTGGTCCGAGCGTTCCCTCATCGCCGTCACACTGGTGCTGCTGGCCAGGTTCTACGCGCACGAACTGGAGCTGGGTCAAGTCAATTTACTGCTGGGGGTCGTGCTGATGGCGGGTCTCGGCGCATTGCAGTTGGAATCACCGAAGCTGGCCGCCGGCTGTTTCGCGGCGGCGATCTTCATCAAACCGTATGCGATCATTCTGCTTCCGTGGATCGTCGTCTCGTCTGGTGTGGCGCCAGGCCTGGTGGCCGGTGCGGTGATCGTGGTTGGACTTTTTATGCCCGCAGTGTTCTACGGATGGGCCGGGAATGTGTCCCTTCTGCGCGAGTGGTGGCACATCGTGACCAGTTCGACAGCGCCCAATTTGCTCGGAGGCGACAACGTCTCGCTTGCGTCGATGTGGGCGAAGTGGCTCGGCCCGGGCACGCTCGCCACCGTTCTGGCGGCGGCGTTGGTCGTCCTGTTGCTTGCGGTCGCCGCCACCATGTGGCGGCAGCGCAAGCGCGTGTCGGAGCCCTGCTACGTCGAGTTTGCGTTTCTGCTGTTGGTCATTCCGCTTATCTCACTGCAGGGATGGGACTACGTGTTGTTGCTCGGCACGCCCGCGGTGGTGTGCGTGATCGACCGATGGCGCGAACTGCGCCTGCCCTGGCGCGTGGCCAGTGGTGCGGCGCTCGCCGTGATGGGCTTTTCAATGTTCAACCTTCTGGGCCGAGCGGTCTACGGCCAGTTCACGGCGTGGTCCGTGGTCACGGTCTGCGCCGTCATTGTGGCTGCCACGCTCGCGCAGATCCGGCTGCGCGCGCTAGCGTGAGGGCGCCGTCGACCGAGTGCGAGCAAGCACTGGACTTCCACACCAGACGATGCCATCGTCGTCGAGAATCTGCAGTGCTCCGGCGCCGGCGACGTGGCAGGATCTGCAAACTGAATTTTGAGCCCGCCAGAAATTCCTAAGTGCCGAGTGGGCACGATCCGTGCAATTCCCCTCCTGAGCGAAGGAGGTTGGAATGGAAGAAGTGGTGAAACGGGTGGTCGCTGCACGAAGACTGGTAGGAATTTCCACTATGAAGATCCATGAAAGCGCGAGCTTGGGGGCCCGGCTACGTCGGAGCTGCGCGTGCCGCCAGAGGCGGTATTCCAAGCTCGCGCTTCTGACAGCTCATGAACACTGCGTGAAGTCTTCACGGACCTTCATAGTGAACAGCCGGGGAGCGCGATTGCCAGCTGCCGTACATCGAGTTGGGCACGATGAAGTACCGCACACCGAACTGGGTGTAGGCGGTCTCGCCCTGCGCACGGAGCGCCTGGCTTCCTGCGGAGAAGTCATGGATGTTGTCGCCGACAAACGCGATGACTTCAATTAGCGTGCGGCTGGCGTCTGTCTGCCCGGTGGCGACGGCTTCGAATCTCGGGTTCTTGTCTGAACCGGACCCCGCGCCCTCGGGGCGGCACAACACGGTGTCGAACAGCAGCCCATGCGTGCGCAGGACGGCCGAAGTGTCGGGGCATTCCATGGCCAGCCGGTTGGTCACAAGCGCGAGGCGCCCGCCTAGGGCACGCACACGCGCAAGGAACACCGCTGCGCCTGGCACCGGCGCAGACGCCTGCGTCCGCACCCATGCCGTGAACCGCTCCGCCGTATGTGCCGCGCGTTCACGCGCGAGCCCTATCTAATTGGGGAAGTTGTTGATGACGGTGTCATCGGCATCAAGGACCACGACCCACGTGCCCGCAGTGCGCGTCCACGCCATGGCTTCCACATGTGTCGTCGCGATGCGGTACGTCTAGACCGTCAGCGCCGGATACTCAGCCGACGTCGTCATCCACTGGATGCTGGTGGGCAACGGGGCATCGCCTGACGGCGGCGGTGTGGGAGTGGCCACCTGCTGCGTTTGTGCGGCGCAGTCGGCCATCGAGAGAAGGAGTACGAACCTCGAGAGCCTGCGGAGCGTCCTGGCGGCAATTCTGACACCACTTCCGAGAGGCGGGTTCTGAGGTCAGAGGTCAAATGGGCACAGCCATACCCATTGAGCCGAGGTCGGAGTATCAGGCTACATACACAAGTGACGCTGACCTCGGCCTTCACTGTTTTAGAACTACCCAAGTGTGTCCGGCACTGGCACACGGTTTGCTCCTGTCGCCGGCAGGAGGCTTCGATATGCGACAGCATCGGCAAATTCACCTGTGGGTCTCAGAAAGCGACTATCTGCTGCTGCACGACCAGGCGGCCATGGAGCAGGACTCAGTCTCGGCCATTCTTCGCCGGCTGATCCGAAACGAGCGGCATCGGCTGCGAGACGCGGGTCAACGCGGTCCGAGCCAGGCTTCCGTGAAGGACACGGGAGAATGCACGTCCCAGATGGCGGCACCTTCGGGATGGTCTCGAGTCGGTACGTAGCTCGGGCTGGTTCTCAAGCCCGAGGTTAGAATGGCGCCATGCTGCTATCGCTGCTCTTGTCGCTTGTCGGAGCCGTTGTACCCGCTAGGTTGACGTTCACCGCGCCGCCCGCGTGGGCGCCCAGGGCCGTGACGTCGATGATGCGCGTAAGCGAGTTCGTGCTGCCGAAGGCCGACGGCGACCTTGAGGACGCCTCACTTGTGATCTACTTCTTCGGCGGCACCGGCGGCACGGTGCAGGCAAACCTCGACCGGTGGTTCGGCCAGATCGCGCAGCCCGACGGCCGGCAGACCAAGAACGTGGCCACCGCATTGAGCCGGCTCATCAACGGGCTGTCCGTGACGCTGGTCGACGCGCGGGGCACCTACGTGGCCGAGGTCACGCCCGGCTCACCCGAACGGTTCAACAAGCCCGGCTACCGGATGCGCGCTGCCGTCATCCAGACTACCGGCGGGCCGTACTTCATCAAACTGATGGGACCACTCAACACCATCGCGCGCTGGGACAAGGAATACGAAGTGTTCCTGCAGACACTCAACTACAAGTAACGTCCGGGCTTGCCCGCCGTAGCGCGGCGCGCGGAGGCGGGTCCCGGAGTCCTAAACAAGGCTCCAGTCGGAGTGGGGACGCTTGTTGTCCACAATCCACCCGTAGAGCAGTCCACGGTACGTTTGCCATCGCATTTGCTTGCGCGCGTAGAATGGCCCGAGCGCGCGCTGCAGCGCCGGCAGGTGGTAAAACGGCACACCGGGAAAGTAGTGATGCTCGAGGTGCAGGTTTGAGGTGAGGAACGCAAAGTTCCAGAACCAGTGGCTGCGCAGCAGCGTGCCCCACTTGACCGGATCGTTTGGGTCAATGTCGTAATGCTGCCCGAGCCGGTTCAGAGTGAACGCGATCGGAAAAATGAAGAACACCGGGAACGCGTGCGCGCGAAACGCCGCCGCACCGCCCCACCCCCACCAGACTCCCGCCAGCACACCCAGATGAAAGAGGATTGCGATCCGCCGTTCCCACGCAATGGTCTTCTGCAACTCGGCCGGATAGGTGGACGACTCCAGGCGTGCGGCACGAAAGTAAATCGGAAACAAGGCCGGCGTGGCGTACAGCGCCTTGTACCACCGCGCGTTCCGCTTCGGTGACAAGTGATGCCGCTTCGGGTCGTCATCATTCGATCCAAGCTCGGCGTGATGGTCCAGGTGCCATCGGGTGAACTGGCTCGGTGCGATGCCACTCGGCACCGCATATAGAAAGCTGAGTATGCGCTCGGCCAGCCGATGCCGCTTCTGGAACACGTTGTGATGCAGCACCTCGTGCAGCAGCACGGTGAAGTTGAACACCGTGAACCCCTGCACCAATGCCACAGGCAACCAGATCAGGGGATCGTCAAAGCGGATCAGCACCCAGGTGGACGCGCCCAGGATCAGGAACTGGCGCACGGCTACGACGAAATGGCGCCACGGCTGTTTGGTGTGGAACTCGCGCATCTGCTCGCGCGAGATGGCCTTGCCCAGCTCGGCCCTGAGCGCAGTGGCGTGCGTCGAGTAATAGTGCGACTTGGACAAAATAAGACCTGCGTCCATGATACTCCACCGCGGACCTACGCACGCTTCCCAAGTCTTCGCCCAAGCCTGGTGAGCAGCACCCCCGAGAATACTGCGGTGGCGCCAGCGACTTTGTTCCAGGTCAGGGGCTCGCCCAACCATACGGTGGCCACAACCATGGCGACGACAGGGACTCCGTTGGAGTAGATCGACGTCCGCGCGGGACCAAGCCGCTGCACGCCCATGTACCAGATGACGTAGGCCAAGTTCAGCGCCAGAAGGGCCGACAGCACAAGCGCGGTCAGCGTCCAGGCGCTGACGTCCAGCCACGACACGCGCAGGATCTGGGGCAGCGCCATCGCCACATACGGAATCCCTCCGTAGACCATCGTCATGCCGGTCACATAGAGCGGTGAATGGCGCTTGATGAGCGAGGCCGCCCCGAGTGTGAACGTCACCCAGCACGCCACTGAACACATCACGAGTAGGTCGCCGCGCAGCGACGCGCCGCCAAACGACGCGCCGGGTCCAACGACGAAGTAGATGCCGAGGGCGGAAACGGCTGCGCCCATCCAGTGGAGCCGGCTGATCTGCTCGCGGCCAAGCAACGCAGACACAACGGCGAGCACGGCCGGGGTGGACCCGACAATGAGGGCGGCGTTTGATGCGCTGCTGAGCGCCACACCGCCAACAAAAAAGAACTGATAGCCGAAGTGCCCGACCAACCCTAGCCAGACTAGGTCGATGCGGTCGCGCCGCGTGAGCGGGTGCGCGGTGTGGAGGACCGAGGAGATGGGGTTGCCGCGTTGCGCCCTGCGCCGGGCGACAACAATCGCCGCGAGGAAGACGGCCGACGCAATCACCAGCCGCAGCGCATTAAACGGCTGCGGCGGTACTTCCTCGAACGCGCGCTTGATGACACTGAAATTCGTGCCCCAGATGAGCACCATGAGCGCCAGCAGTAGATCAAGAAAAGGGACGAGTGTCGATCTGTGGAAAACTCCAGGAACGTCTTTACCCATGTTCCTGGAGTTTTCCACAGATCGACACCCGTCCACCTATGGGCCCCGATGCCCCTATTGGACGCTTTTGAACTGGCCGACCGCCTCGTTAATCAGCGCTTCGTTGTCGCCGGCCGAGATGTTGCGTCGCAGAAGCTTGGTCGCAATCGCCAGCGAGAGCTCGACGGCTTCGGTGCGAATCTGCGCCACGGCGCGCGCCGTCTCGAGATGGATTTCCTTCTCAGCGTTCTTGACGATGGCCGCGGCTTCGTCGCGAGCCTTGGCCCGCATCTCTTCGCCAAAGCGATCGGCGTCAGCCCGGCTGCGCGTGACGATCGCGGACGCTTCCGAACGGGCCAGCGCGAGCAGACGCGCCGACTCCACCTGCACCTGCTGCAGTTCGGCGGTCGCACGTTTGGCATCCTCGACCGACTTCTCGATCGTGGCGCGACGCTCCTCGAGGGCCTTGAGTAACGGCTTCCAGGCGTACTTGGTCAGCAGGGCCAGCAGCGCCAGAAACGTGAGAATGGTCCAGAAAAACAGTCCAGGATTGACCTGAACCAGCGGATTATCCACGAGCTTTTATCCTTTCAAACACATCGGGCGCGTCGTCTTGCGACGACGCGCTGCGGCCGACGTGAGTTACTTCAAGAAAACAACAACCAGGCCGAAGACGAGCGCGATAATCGTGGCGCCTTCGAGCAGGAATAGGGGCAGGTTGGCCGCTGCGGTGATCTGCGCCGCTGCGCTGGGCTGCCTGGCCACGCCTTCAGCGGCCGCTGCTGCGAGCCGGCCGATGCCGATGCCGGCGCCGATCACCGTGAGGCCGAACCCAAGGGCCGCGCCCATGTAGTGCCAGGTGGGCTTAACGATTGCGGCAACTTCGGGGGTAAGAGCTTGTTCCATGATGCGTGTCCTTCTCCTGAGGGTCTGGCTGACTGTGTGAGATTAGTGGTGCGCGTGAATTGCCATGCCGATAAACACGGCAGACAGAAGGGTGAAAACGTAAGCCTGCACGAGAATCACGATGATCTCGAGGCCCGAAATGGCGACCGCCAGCGGCAGCGAGAACCCGAAGCCGATGCCCATGCCCGCCATGGAGCTGGCGAACAGCTCCGTGAAGATGAACACAAAGGACAGGATCGCCAGAATGGCAATGTGACCGCCGGCCATATTTGCGGCAAGTCGCATCGTGAGCGCAAACGGCCGCACGAGCATGCCGATGAACTCGAGCGGAATGAGTAGGAAATAGACCGGCGTGGCCAGGCCCTTGGGCACCAGGTTGACCCAGTGCTGCACAAAGCCGTGCGCCCAGCTGCCCGCGATGATGATGGCGAAAAACGTGATGATCGCGAGGCCGGCCGTGACGTTGAAATTGGCCGTGGCCGTTGAACCACCGTGCAGCAGGCCCTGGAAGAACGAATCGGGGCCGGTGTGCAGCACGTAATGGTCGAGCAACGCGAGCGCGTCGAAAATCGGGACCATGCCGATGACGTTCGCGGTCAGGATGAAAAAGAAGAACGTCAACAGCAGCGGCGTCCAGGTGGTGAGCCACTTCTTGCCCAGATTCGGCGCAGCGATGGAGTCACGCACGAACTCCACGACAAATTCGAGGGCGTTCATGCCGCCGGTGGGGACGCGGTCGGACTGTTTGAGGTAACGACGCACCAGCCAGGTGATGGTCAGGAACGTGATAGCCGCCACCATCCACACCATGAACACGTGTTTGGTCACGGAAAAATCGATGCCGAAAAACGGGCCGATGCGAATCAGCGGATGTTCAGGGTTGTCGGCGACGTGGCCAATGATGGTCTCGCCCGCATTAAACTGGCCAGCGGCGGCATGGGCCTCCTGGGGGGCCGCGTGAGCTTGTTCGATCATCGTCGTTTCTAACCCAACTTCCATCACAACCCTGGGCGGCGCACTCCGGTGCCCAACACCGGTGCCATCAGTCGCCGCAGACAATACGCCTCGGCCAGGTGCGTGGCCAGAAACGTCACGGTGAGGCTGACCACAAACGGCATCGGCCGCGCGTCGAATCCCCTCAACATGACCACCACGTACCCGACGAAGAACACGGTCTTGGCGGCAAAGGCCCTCAACATCCAGGGCAGCAGTGCCACGTGATCCCGGCTCCAGATCCGGGTGGTCATGGTCCAGGAGGCGCCGGCCACCGCGACGGGGCCCGCCACTCCTAAAAACACCGCTTCACCACCGCGACCGTACCCGAACCACAACGCGCCCAGTCCCACTGAGAGCGCCACGCCGCTGACCCACCACAAGACGTTCATCTGGTGGACTTCACGAGCGCGTAAAACCCGACAACAATCCCCAAGGCCAACCCCGAGAGGAACAGCCACGGCGACGTCTGCAACCACCGGTCTGCGACATAGCCGAGACCGCCCAGCAGCAGGATTCCCCCAGTGAGCGTGTAACTGGCGCTGGCCGCAGGGCCCGCCCGCTGCACGTTCTCCTGGAAGGCCCGCATCGAACGCTCGAACGACTTCAGCGTGTCGAAACGGGGCTTCTTGCCGCCCGGTCGAGGCATTTCTTGCATACCCGACGCCTCCCGACCTCCCGGCACGCACCGCGCCCCGGGTGGCAAACAGCCAATCGTAACAGGCGGAGCTCAGTACTGGAAAGGGAGCAGGCTACCACCCCTGCGACGGACCTTCCAGCACTATACCATGGCTTGTGAACAAGTTCACGAGCGGCACTCGATATACTGCGGGGATGACACAGTTCCCCCTCGTACGGCGTCCCCTGGCGGTCGCAGCTTTGTGCGTGAGCGGGGCCCTTGTCGCGGCCACCGCCGGAACCGCCCTGCTGGCGCAACGGACACCAAACCAGCAACGCGCGGTCATTTCGGTGGTGGACAAGAAGGGCGCGCCCGTGGCCACCCTGGCGACGACTGACCTGACGGTTCGGGAAGACGGCATTGCGCGCGAGGTGCTCAAGGTTGAGCCGGCGACCGAGGCGATGGAGATTGCCGTGCTCGTGGACACGAGCACTATCACGTCCGGCGCGATTACTGATTTGCGCAATTCGATCAAGGCGTTCGCGGCGGCCATCTGGGCCAGGAGCCCAGACACCCAGATTGCCCTCTACACGTTTGGCGAGCGGCCTACGCTCGAGGCCGATTTTTCGTCGAGCGCCGTGAATCTGAACCGCCGTGCAGACCGCCTGTTTGCTGCGTCCGGGTCGGGCGCGTATTTTATCGATGCAGTCATCGACGCGGCCGGTGCCCTCAAGAAACGCGCCGGCGCCCGGCCGGTCATCGTAGCCTACGTGGACGAAAACGGCCCGGAGTTCAGCAACCGGCGCAACGACCACGCGTTTGACGCGCTCGCCGCGGCGCGCGCATCGCTGTGGACGGTGTCGCGCCAGGGCTTTGGCAGCAGCTCCTCGACGCCGGAAAATCGCGAACGCGGCATCGTCATCGGCGACGTCACGACAAAAACCGGCGGGCGCGGCTCAACGGTGTTTGACGGGTCGGCGGTCAAGGGACGCTTTGCTGACGTAGCCACGCAGTTGCTGGCGCAGTTCGTGGTGACCTACGGCCGGCCCGAGACGCTGGTGCCGCCAAACAAGCTGGAGATCAAGCTCACGAACAACGACCTGCGGCTGGCGGCACCGCGGTGGACCACTCGATGACACGTGTGGTGGCGCTAGGCGCGACCCTGGCGCTCCTGGTGGGGGCCTCGCCGCCGGATGCGCAGGTGTTCCGCGTCGGCACCGACGTGGTATCGCTCAACGTCACGGTGACCGAAGGCGAAACGTTGGTCCCGGGGCTGGAGCAGGCGCTGTTTTCGGTCTACGAAGATGGCGTGCAGCAGGACATCACGTATTTTTCACGGACGCCGCAACCCATCGCGCTCTCGTTGCTCATCGACACCAGTACGAGCATGGAGTTCAAACTCGGGGTCGCGCAGGAGGCGGCCATCGGGTTCGCCCGCCGCCTCAATCCGACCGACGCGGCGCAGATCATCGACTTCGACAGTCGCCACGAGATCCTGCAGACGTTCACCGCAGATAAGGTCCTGCTCGAACAGGCGATTCGCAAAACGCGGGTCGGCGGGTCCACGTCGCTCTACAACGCCATCTACGTGGCGCTCAGTGAGCTGAAACGCGTACGCGCGGCGACGCCGGATCAAGTGCGACGCCAGGCGATCGTGGTGTTGTCAGACGGCGAAGACACCTCAAGCCTGATTGCCTACGAAGATGTGCTTGAATCAGCGAAACGCTCGGAAACCGCGGTGTATGCCATCGGGCTTCGCTCCAAGACCGACCGACCGACACGGGGATTCAACGAGGCGGAATTTGTGCTGCGAACCCTCTCGCAGGAAACCGGCGGCCGGCCGTTTTTTGTCGAGGATGTCGCGCAGTTGCCCGGCATCTATCAACAGATTGCGGATGAACTGGCGAACCAGTACTCGATCGGCTACACCTCCAAGAATCCCAAACTCGATGGCGCCTGGCGAGCCCTCGTCGTCAAAGTCAACCGCCCGAACACGGCCGCTCGCACCAAACGGGGCTACTTCGCCCCCGTACCACCCAAAACGCCACGCCTCGATTTCGCGAAATGAACACCAACCAGCACACCACACGGGGACGAGTGATTTTCATCGGCGCAGGCCCCGGCGACCCCGGCCTGTTGACCACACGGGGACGGCAGGTGCTGGCCGACGCCGATGTCGTGGTCTACGACCGCGCCGTGGCGCCGATCGTCCGCCTAGCCCGGCCCGATGCCGAGCGTATCGAGGTGGGTGCGCCCGCCGAAGGGGCGATGGCCCAGGACGCCATTGCGATGCTTGTGGCCGACAAGGCGCGCGAGGGCCTGCTGGTGGCTCGGCTCAAGTGGGGTGACCCGTTCCTATTCGGCAGCGGCGCCAAAGAAGCGCTCTTCCTGCACGAACAAGGGCTCAATTTCGAAGTGGTGCCGGGCGTGCCGGTCGCCTTCGGCAGCGCGTACGCCGGCGTGCCGCTCTCCTACCCAGGTGGTCACGACGCGTTGATCCTGCTGCGGGGCCATGAAGCCACGCGGGAAGACGCGCCCGACGTGCACTGGCGCGCGCTCGCATCGCTGGAGGGCACTATCGCGGCGTACGCAAGTGCCCCGCAGGCTGCGGCCATCCTCCGCAAACTCGTGGCCGCCGGCCGGCCTGCCACACACATGGCCGCGCTCATCTACGACGCTACGCTGGTCTCGCAACGCGCCGTGACGGACACACTTGCCGGCCTCATCGCACAACTCGACGCAGCCCCTGACGCCGCATCAGGCCTGCTCATCGTCGGCGACGTCGCGGGACTGCGCGCGCACCTTCGGTGGTTTGACGAGCGCCCCCTCTTCGGCCGGCGCATCGTCGTAACGCGCTCACATGAACGGGCGCGTGACCTGTCGGATCGCCTGGAGAGTCTCGGCGCCCAGGCGATTGAAGCGCCCACGTTCCGTATGCTGCCTGCCGAAGATCCCGAAGCGATCGAACGTGCGGTGGCGTCCGTGCAGCACTACCAGTGGGTGGTGTGCGAGTCAGCGAGCTCGGCCCATCGGTTCCTGAAGTCGGTGCTGTCAGGCACGCGCGACCTGCGTGCACTCGGTGGTGTGCGGATTGCGGCCGTCGGCCCCTCCACCGCGGATCAGTTCCGCGCGGCGGGATTGGTAGCCGACGTGGTGGTGCCAGAGATTGGGGAAGAGGCCACGTGTGACGCCATCGCCGCCCACGGCCCTCTTGCCGGGACGCGCTTGCTGGTGATTCGCCCCGATCACGGGCGGGCTGAACGGGGCGACGAAGGCCCCACGGCGGAGTTACGTCGCCGCGGCGCTGACGCACACGACCTGATTGCCTACCGCACAGTGCCTGGCGCGCCGGAGTCGGTCGCCGCGCAGGAGCTGTATCGCCAGTTGCTCGAGGGCCGCATCGACGCGGTCACCTTCACGTCCCCGACGGCCGTACAACGGTTTGTCGATCTCATCGGCCGCGAACAAGCCGCTGATCTGCTCAACACCACCGTGGTCGCCACCATCGGCCCCGTCACCGCCGCGGCCGCCCGCGCGCTCGGCATCACGGCGCCGATTGTCGCCGACACGTTTACGATCGACGGACTCGTGGACGCGCTGGTGCGGCGGCTCAGGCAGTAGGGTCTGCGGGGCCGCAGACCTTCAGAACGCGAATCGAATCCCTCCGTTAAGCGTTCGGCCGTCCAAAGGCGCCCAGGCGGAGACGACAAGTTGGCCGACCGGGCTGACGAACGGCCGAAGAAGCGGGTCGTAGTCGGACTGGCGCACGTCGGTTAGATTCTCGAGATTCAGAAACACGCGGAGACGGCCGATGCGGCGTTCGGCGAACAGCCCGATGATCGTGTACGGCGCACTCTCGGTTCGGTATGGGTTGTCTTTAAGCTGTTGAACGCCGGTGCGGTAGACCTCAAGACCGACGCGCGCCATGCCGCGTTTTTCCCATGCGGTAATCAGACTGAATGTGCGCTGTGGCGTGAGCGGAACGTTCTCGCGCGGCATTCCAGCCAGATCGCCCGCCTGCGTTGCGTTGACCCAGGTGTGCGTCGCGGTCGCCACCCAGGGCCCGCTGCGGAACTGGCCGAACAGCTCGGCTCCCCAGGTGCGGGTGGACGACGTGCTCCCCGGCGGCTGGTTAAACACCTCGAGGCGGGGTGTGCCATCTGTGAACACATGCGCGACCACCGGAAAGTGAATGCGCGAGCCGAACCACGTGCCCGACACTTCCACCGCACCAACTTTGCGGCTGATGTCTGCTGACCATGTCTCGGCAGTTTCCGCGCGCTCGAGGTGCACAGCGCCGACGCGCATCACGCCGACTTCTTCCACTTCATCCACGAACACCGTGGGCGCAAACGCCCCGCGGCCCGCCGACAGCCGCAGATCCCACTCGCCCGGTTGCAATCGCAGCGAGGCTCTCGGGCTCCACAGGGCACCGTACTCAGGATGCGCGTCCACGCGCGCGCTCACCGAAAACGACACTGCCGGCGCCAGCGCGATATCGTCCTGCACAAACACGCCGGGAGTAGTCCAGCTGTAGTCAAATCGAGGGGCCGACAGGTTTCTGTATCTCTGCAGTTCGACTGCCCCGCCCACCACAATCAGGTGCCGGCCGATCGCCCGGCTCAGCGACGCTTCTGCCATCCCAAGCGTATGGTCATCGTCGTACGCGTTGGTCCCGAAGTCGTGGGTGTGGTCGACTTGAGAGAGGGCGCCCTTGGCAATCACCACGCCGCCAGCCGCACTTCGACGCCAGATGAGGCCGGCATCTGCACGCGTCGTATCAACCGACTGGACGGCACTGGCGACGTCGAGCCCGCCGCCACGGCGCGACTCCACCGTCACGCCGCCCGACACATCGAGTGAGCCGCGTTCGCCCGACGCAAACGTGAACTTCGGCCGCGCGATAAACCGCCGGTAACGCGGCAGGTCCGCCCACCGATCGCCGTCAACATCCGATGCGTCCTGACCGTGCGCTCCCACGAGCAGGGTGTATCCCCATTCCGGTCGCACAGGGCCCGAGAGCCACAACAGGCCATCGGCGCCCGAACGCGAAGTCAGGTTGAGCAATGCCTCGCCCGCATGTTCGGGCGTGGGCCTCCGCGTCACGAGGTTGATGACACCACCAAGCGCCGACGGACCATACAGCGCCGACGCGGCACCTTTGATCACCTCCACCTGCTGAAGGTCCATCGGAGGAATCTGGAGCAAGCCGAGGGATGCGACTTGCGTGCCGTTGATAGGCAGTCCGTCGGTCAGCACAGAGGTAAACCTTCCGGGCATGCCCTGGACCCGCACCGAGGCGGCACCCAACGCCGGAGCCGTAGGCTGCAGCCGGATGCCGCTGGTCTCGTTGAGCAACATCACGATTTCGCCAGGCGTCATCAGGAGTTTTTCTTCGATCTCCTCACGCACCACCACTTCCACCCGCGTGGCCTGGTCTAACGCCAGCCGCCCACTGCGCATGGCGGTGACAATGACCTCTTCCTCCACTTCCAGTTCCTCTTCGAGGTCCACAATCAACGGCGGAGACGTCACGCCAACCGCCTGCGAGAACGGCATCAGTCCGTCTCGGCTCACGCCCAGCGTGCACCCACCGGCAGGCACCGGCACTGTGGCACGGCCCTGCGCATCCGTCTCCACCTTCGCTGTCGCACACGTGACCACCGCACCGGTCACCGGCGCGTCGTCATGCCGAACAGTCACGCTCAACGGGGTCAATTGGGTTCCGACGGCTACGGCGATGACCAATATTGGAGACATCACCGTCTATCGTAATGCGATACGATTCGGGCGATGCGCTGGCGCTCCTCATGGACATTGATCGCGGCCTTGTTGCTGCTGGTGGCGCGGCCCGCGGGTTTCGCGCAGGACGCGACGCCGGACACGGCACCGGCCCGTTCGCCGCGCAACGCCTCGTATCAGCTGCTGGCGACACTCGACCCTGATACGCACACCATTCACGGCTCGGGTCGGGTCATCTGGCGCAACATCACGACAGCGCCAGCCAACGACCTGCGCTTTCATCTCTACTGGAATGCCTGGCGCGACAACAATTCGTCATGGATGCGCGAACAGCGCCTGGGGCGCAGGTCGGCACTCGCCCGACGACCGGCCGACCAGCGCGGCTCCGTTGAAATCGTATCCATGGTCGCGCGCGGATCGGACCTGCGGCCAAAAGCCACGTTTGTCGCACCAGACGATGGGAATGCCGATGACCGGACGGTGCTGTCGGTGCCGCTCGATCGATCAGTGTTGCCGGGCGAGACGATCGACATCGATATCGCCTGGACGTCGCGCGTGCCAGTGACATTCGCGCGCACCGGCCGACTGGGCCAGTACTACTTCATCGCTCAGTGGTTCCCAAAACTCGGCGTGTTCCAGAACAATGGCGAATGGAATGCGCACCAATTCCACGCCGCCACCGAGTTCTTCTCGGACTTCGGCACCTACGACGTCGCACTGACAGTGCCAAAGGGATGGACGGTGGGCGCCACCGGCGTGGCATCGCCCGTGCTGCCAGGTGCCGAAGGCCAGGAGACGCATCGGTTTGTGGCAGACGACGTCCATGACTTCGCGTGGACGACGAGTCCGAATTTCATTGAGCATATCGAACGCTTCGAGCACCCCACTCTTCCGCCGGTGACCATACGCCTGCTGCTGCAACGTGAACACGCCAAACAAGCCGAGCGCCATTTCGTCGCAACACGTGCGGCGTTGCGGTATTACGGGGAGTGGTTTGGCCCATACCCGTACTCCCACATCACCATTGTCGATCCTGTCACGCCGGTGAACCCGGACGTGCAGGGCGGATCCACGGGTGGAATGGAATACCCGATGCTCTTCACGTCGGGCACGCGCAACTGGGCGCCGCTCGACGGTCCACAACCCGAGAGCGTGACCATTCACGAAGCCGGCCACCAATTTTGGTACGGCATCGTCGCCACCAACGAGTTTGAACATGCGTGGATGGACGAGGGGCTGAACACCTACGCAACCGCCCGCGTGATGGATGAAGCCCTGCCCAACACGTTTGTGGCAGTGGAACGGTACTTCGGGGGCTTCGTGCCGTGGGCGTTTGCTGATGTCAGGTGGTCGCGCGCCATTGATGGCAACCGGCTGAACGCCTACCGGCCCGTTGCCACGTACGACACGCAGTCCACGCCGACATGGCGCTACTGGCCTGGCAGCGCGAGCCAGATTTCCTACAACAAGACCGCGTTGTGGCTGGCCACGCTGGAACGCTACCTGGGCTGGGAGATGATGCAGCGGGTGCTGGCGGCGCATTTTTCGCGTGGCGCGTTTCGTCACCCGACGCCTGAGGATTTTTTTGCAATCGCCAGCGAGGTGGCGGTCGCAGACCTCACCTGGTTCTTCGACGCGACCGTTCGCAGCAGCGCGGCGTTCGACTACGCGGTCGCGCAGGTGACCAATACGCCGGCGGTCGATGGATTCGAATCGGTGGTGGTCGTACGCCGGCTGCAGGATGGCGTCTTCCCGCTGACCATCAAGCGCACCTATGCGGACGGCACCACCGACATGACCGCGTGGGATGGCCAGGGCCGATGGGAGGCAATCGTCGATCGCGGACCGTCGCCGATTGTGCGCGTGGAGGTCGATCCCGATCGCATCCTGATGCTCGACCTCAATTACACAAACAACTCGTGGACGGCGACGCCGCAAGCGCCAGCGGCGGCACGCAAGTGGTCGTTGCGCTGGATGGGCTGGCTGCAGGAAGTGATGCTGACGTATGCGTTCTTCTCCTGAGGCTGGTGTCACCACCCCGCGGGCGACTGCTCTCGGAGCATTTTTAGAAGGGTGGCGGCGCGCCTTCGCCGCGCCTGCCGTCACTCTGGGTGTGCTGGCCGCGCTGTTCCTGATGGCGTTGCCACTGGGACTCGCGCTGCGCAGCATGCTTGTCGAGCACCTGGGCCCAAGCGTGGTCGCTGAGCGCGCGGCGTGGGGATGGGAGGCGGGATGGGCGGCCGAATTTGCCGCGCAGGCGCAGGGATTGGGACGCACGTTCACACACGAGATCCTGGGGTTCGGCGGGACCATCTCAATCATCGGCGGTTTCTTTGACGCCAAGCCGTTGCCGCCCGTCGTAGCAGGCGCGGCGGTAGCGTACGCAGTGTTGTGGATCTTCCTCTCGGGCGGCATCCTCGATCGATTCGCGCGCGCGCGCCCGGTGCGCACAGCGGCGTTTTTTGCGTCGTGCGGCGTCTTCTTCTGGCGATTCCTCCGCCTCGGCGTGATGGTTGGCGCGGCATACTGGGCGCTGTTCGCATGGCTGCACCCGTACTTGTTTGGCACATTGTGGAACAACTGGACGGCCAGCATCACCACCGAACGTGACGCGCTGGCGGTGCGGGTGGGGCTGTACTTCGTCTTCGCTTTCGCGCTCGCGCTGGTGAGCCTCATCGGCGACTACGCCAAAGTGCGCGCGGTGGTCGAAGACCGCAGGAGCATGTTCGGCGCGCTGGGCGCGTCCATGCGATTCGTCCGCCGCCGGCCGTTCCGGGTTTTCGGCTTGTATCTGCTCAGCGCGGTCGCATCCATCGTGGTGGTGCGCCTGTGGTTCACCGCCGCACCTTCGGCCTGGGCCTCGGTGCCGGTCGCGTTCCTGCTGACGCAGGTGTACCTGTTGTTTCGGGTGTGGGCCAAGCTGGCGTGGATGGCCGGCGCGGTGGTGTTTTTCCAGGGCGAACTGGCGCACGCCACCTACACGGCGGCGCCTCTGCAGATGTGGCCCGACTCTCCTGCTGCCGAGGCTATTGCAAACCTCGTCTCCCGAGCCCGCTAAGCTACTGTACACAAGGCTGAAGGACTGAAGGAACGACTCGTATGAGTTGTAGAATTTCTCATGTTCTCTAAACGGGCAGACGTCATCGTTCACTGGTTGCGGGACCGCGCCGAGGGCGCCGGGGCCCGTGGGTTTGTCTTCGGCTTGAGCGGCGGTATTGACTCGGCGGTGGTCGCCCGGTTGTGCCAGATGGCCACGCCCAATCGCGTGCTCGGCGTCATCCTGCCGTGTTATAGCCATGCGCAGGATGAAGCGGATGCGTATGTCATGGCGGATGCCTTCGGCATTCCCACCGCGAAGGTGGACCTGGCCGCCCCCTTCGACGCGCTGACCGGCGAACTGCACACGGCGCTCAAAAATCTGCCGCGCGAGGTCCATGTGACCGACATCAAGCAGCAGTTGCCGGGAGCCAACATCAAGCCGCGCCTGCGGATGACGTCGCTGTACTTCATCGCCAACTCACTGAACTACCTGGTGGCCGGTACCGGCAATCGCAGCGAACTGACGCTGGGCTACTTCACGAAGTACGGTGACGGCGGCTGCGACGTGTTGCCCATCGGCGCGCTGCTCAAGAGCGAAGTGCGTTCGCTCGCCAAGGAATTGAGCGTGCCACAAGCCATCATCAACAAGGCGCCGTCCGCCGGCCTCTGGATCGGCCAGACGGACGAAGCCGAAATGGGCTTCAGCTACGACACGCTGGAGAAATACTTGAATGAAGGCGCCGCGGCGGTTCCGACGGAAACAGCCGCGCGTATCGAAAAACTACGCAGCACGTCCGACCACAAACGCGCGCTGCCGCCAATATCGGCTGGGGAACTAGGGAACTGAGGAACTGGGGACTACCGCGCCCCGTGAGACCGCCGCGGCTCCGCGCCGCCCTCCACCGTCCCCTTGGCGGCATTGACCAGCGCCACCGCCGCATAGCCCTGCGCCACTTCGCCCTTGCGGCCCACGCGGGCGAACGCGTGGCCCATGGCCTCCAGTTTCTCAAGCAGCGACCGCGGGATGCGGTCTTCAATCTGCACCCGTGAGCCAGTCGGCGTGTTGCCGATGAGTATCCGCGGCGCCTCGATGGCGCGCTGCGCACCCATCCCGCCATCCACTACATTCAGGATGATGTTGTAGACCGCGGCCGGAATCCACGCATTGCCCGCTGCGCCTACGGCCAGCCGCGGCGTGAAACTGGGAATGCCATACCGGCCCGGGTCGACTTCGCTTGGCGCAAACACCAGGGTCGGGACGCTCGTGGATGACGCGCGCTGCAACGGCAGCATCGATCCGTACCCGGTGCCGCGCCCGCCGCGGAAGTGATCGTTGTACAGGAACCCCAGGCCCTTCGACACGTAAAAGTTGCCGCCCCAGGTTGAGAGCGTTTGCGTCACCGCCACCATGTTGCCTTCGACATCCGCCGCCGCAAACGACGTGGTGCCCGTCTGGATGCCGGGGCCGGCCACACCATCGGCCACCGCCTGACCAAACGCCTCGTCGTAATTGCCGGCTGCCTGGCCGGTTGGTGCGGGCGCACCGCCCCGCCCTCGCCCCCCCTGCGTCGCCACATACGCCTTCTGAGGGTTGATGAGTTTGTAACGCTCAAGCGCGTGTCCCGGCTGCAAGTGGTTGCCAAGATCAATCGGCCATCTCTCGGGATCGGCAATCTGCGCGCTGCCGTCGCGCACGCGCCACGCTTCAATGACGTAATGCAGGTACTCCACATCGGTCGCGAACGTCGCACCCGGCTTCGGCGTGTAGTTGTCCAGGATCTGCAGCGTTTCGATCAACTGCGCCCCGGTGGGAACAGGCGGCGGCGCCGAATACACGGCGTGACCGCGGTATCGCCCCTCGAGCGGCTTCCGTTCCATCGCGCGATACTGCGCCAGGTCTTCGAGCGAGATGATACCGCCGCTCGCGGCCATGTCTTCAGCAATCTTGCGCGCGATGGACCCGCGATAAAACGACTGGCCACCTTCCTTCGCCAGCACCTTCAGGGTCTCGGCGTAGTCCTTGTTGATGAAGCGATCGCCCTTCTTCGGCACTTGGCCGCCGGGCAGATAGATCTTCGCGGCTTCGGGATACTTTAAGAAGCCCGCGCGGCCTTCCGCAATGGTCGTCGGCAGCGCCTCGTCGAGGATGTAGCCCTTCTCGGCCAGCTCGATCGCCGGCGAAAGAATCTGCTCCCACGTCACCTTTTTGCTGCCGTACTTCTGGAACAGCAGATCGAGACCCGCGACCACGCCCGGAATGTTGGCGACCGTCGGCCCATCACCGGCCGTGCGTTGGCCATTCGTCGTGAAGATTTTCGGATTATCGAACGTGGCCCGCACCGGTGTCATGTCCTTGTATTCAATGACCACAGGTTCGGGCATGCCCTTCAGGAACAGGATGGCCTGGCCGTCACCACCAATGCCCGACGCATCGGGCTCCACCACGCCTAGCGCAAACGACGTGGCCACGATGGCGTCCACGACGTTGCCGCCGAGTTCAATCATCCGTGCGCCGGCCGCCGACGCCAGCGGATGCCCCGACGCCACCACACCCGTCGTCTTTTCCACGACGGATTTGATGAGCGGCTGCTCGAGCACCATCGCATCAACAACGTCTTCCACCTCGCGAGCGGTGCGTGCCGCCAGCGCCGCAGGCCGATATGTCGTTCGCAGCGCATCCCACGCCGAGGCAGATTCGCCGCTCGAGTAATACAGCGACTTCAGTGTCTGCCACGCGCGATCGAACTGACTCACCCAGCGCCCAGCTGCGGGCGTAGGCACCGTGACCCCGCGGACCTGATCGTCCACGCGCCGCGGCGCTGCGACACGCCACAGTTGCAACGTGTCGCTTTCCGCAAACGCGGCCGGCGGATCGTCATCATTGCGAACCGGATTGCCGTTGTAGCCAACGGCTGCGGCAGCCACCGTCGCGATGGCCATCGTCTGCCCATCGGGCGACCAGGCTGAAGCCCCCGCCCGTCGCGAAGCCAGCACCACGGGCAGCACAGACGCCGCACCGCCACCACCGCGGGCCCCACCTGGGCCACCGCCGCGGCCTTGCTGCGGAGCTTCCACGACGCTTGCAGCCGGAGGCGCAGGCAGCTCAGTCACAAACGTCCCGATACCAAGTCCCGCACGCGACGCCAGATACGACACGCGCTGGTTGTCGGGCGCCCACGCAGGAAATCGCTCTTCGCCGCCGCCCCGAGTGACGCGGACCAGCTGCGTGGTCTCGTTCCAGGCCTGGAGATCGCGTACGAACACGTCAGCACGGTCACCAGGTTCCAGGTCGCGCTCCGAGACAAACACCACGCGCCGGCCATCGGGCGAGACCTGCGCCTGCCACTCGGCCACATCGTCTGGTGTGATTTTTACTGGCGCACCCGTCCCGTCAGCCGCAGTCGCATGAATCTGCCATCGTGCTCCCTCGGGTCGATGGGAGAAGACGAGCCGGCCATCGCGTGTCCATGACGGCCATCGTTCATCGCCGGCAACTGACGTGATCCTGCGCGCCGGTCCACCTGCGGCGGGAACAACGTACAGGTCGTAGGCGCCGGCGACATCAGCGGAGAACGCGATCGTCTTGCCGTCGGGCGACCACGCGGGATCCCGCTCGCTCACCCACTCGCCTCGCAGGGTGACGACGCGTTTTTCATCGCGACCGTCTGGTGTGATCGTCCAGATTTCGTCGAGCCACGATACGGCCATGCGTCGGCCGTCGGGCGCAAAGGCCGGGTCGCGCATGCCGCTGAGCAACGCAGGCGTCTGCGCGGAAAACGCAGTAACGGCAAAAGCGGCCATGGCCGCGGTGACAACCAGAACGGAGGATCGACACATTCCCGGATTATATTGCGCTTACTAAGAGCGAGTAGGTCGCTCGAAGTGCCGGAGTTCGCTCCAGCTCCTTTGGACGGTTGGGTCGTGGACAGGCGAGCGCCGATGAGGTCATGTCGAGGACCAACCGCGGGTCCGGAACCCGTTCATCCACCGCCACCGTCTGGCTGTTGTCGTAGACCCGTAGATGGAACAAGTGCGGCATCAAGGCAATCGAGTTGCGCGGACCGGCGCCGTTGACGCCCGCCACAAACGGCACCGGCCGGTACACCGACTACCAGCCTTGCCCTGCCTTGACCTCACCATTCAACGTCAGTGGCCCCTGAGCGCCGACCAGCGCCTTCGCCCACTTCCATCGCCACTGGACCAGGTGTGGGACGCATAGTGAAGACGCCTCTCAGGCGCGAATGGCTCTGACGATGGCGGCGGCGGAGATGCCGTAGCGGTCGAGCAGTTCGTCGGGGGGGCCGCTGCGCGGGATGTCGCGAACGGCGAGGCGCTGCACACGGAAGCCCTGATCCCACACGGCTTCCGAGACCGCGTCGCCCAGGCCGCCCGCTGAGTAGTGATCTTCGACGGTGAACATGCGGCCGCCTGTCGCCTTCCCTGCGGCGATGAGGCCTTCGCGATCAATCGGTTGGATGGAATACGCATCCACCACACGAATGGCGATGCCTGCTTTGGCAAGCAGTTCATGGGCCTTGAGCGCTTCGAACAGCGTCACACCCGCGCCCACCACCGTGGCGACGTCCTTGGCGCTCTGGCGAACGACCTTGGAGCCGCCCGCGTGGAACTTCTCATCGGGGCCATAGATGATCGGCGTCTTGGGCCGCGAACTTCGAATGTAGACCGGGCCGTGCGTGGCGGCCGCAACGGCCACAAGCCGCTCAGCGCAGACGGCATCCGACGGATAGAGGACCGTGCAGTTCGGCACGCCGCGCGCCATCGACAGATCTTCAAGCGCCATCTGCGACGGGCCGTCTTCGCCAATCGACACACCGGCGTGTGAGCCGCACAACTTGATGTTGAGCATCGAGATGCCGGCCATGCGGATAAAGTCGGCGCCACGCTCCAGGAAACACGCGAAGCTCGAGGGGAACGCAATGGCGCCGCGTGACGCCAGGCCCATCGCTGCGCCGATCATCGCCTGCTCGGCGATGAAGGCCTGGTAGAACCGCTCGGGATACAACTTCTCGAAGCGGTCGCTGAATGTGGAGTTCTTCACGTCGGCATCAAGCGCCACCACGCGGACATCGATACCGCCAAGCGCCGCCAGCGCCGTGCCATAGGCCTCACGGGTCGCCACCAGGTCGCCCAGGGCGTATGCCGGCGCGGGCATCTGAGCCACAAAGTCGGGCAGCGGCCCTTCCGAACGCCGTGTCGCCGGTTTTTTAATGATCGGCGCCGGGTCGGACGTGGGCACGTACTGGGCTTCGAGTTCGGCGACAGCCGCGTCAGCCTCAGCACCCTTCTTGAGCGGCTTGCCGTGCCAATTGTCCTTATCCTCAAAGAGCGCCACGCCTTTGCCCTTGAGCGTCCGCGCCACAATCATCGTGGGCCGGCCGATCATGCCGCGCGCTTCGGCCAGCGCCGCCCGCAGCACCGCCACATCGTGGCCGTCCACGGTGATGGCATGCCATCCGAAGGCCCTATACCTGGCGGCAAACGCGTCAACATCATGCGCCCACTGCGTGGCCCGGCTCTGGCCGTACGCGTTCACGTCGGTAATCGCGCACAAATTGTCGAGCTGATGGTGCGCGGCTACCTGCGCCGCTTCCCACACGGACCCTTCGGCGGTTTCCCCATCACCAAGCAGCACGTATGTCCGGTAATCGGACCCAATGCGCCGCGCGTTGAATGCAATGCCCACACCGGCCGCCAGGCCCTGGCCGAGGGACCCGGTCGCCACATCCACAAACGGCAGCCGCGGCGTGGGATGGCCCTCGAGGTCCGAAGCGATCTTGCGCAACTGCATCACGTCTTCGCGTGGAAACGCGCCCGCGGCCGCCCAGGCGGCGTACAGGATCGGCGCCGCATGTCCTTTCGACAAGACGAACCGGTCCGCCTCCGGATGCTGGGGATCTTTCGGATCGAACCGCAGTTCGTCGAAAAACAGCACGGACAGGATCTCTGCCGACGATAGGCATGTCGTGGGATGCCCCGACCCCGCTTCGGTCGTTGACCGAACCGAATCGATGCGCAGTTGAGTAGCGAGATTGTGGAGAACGGTGTTGGATGGGGGTGTCATCGCTGGCGAGCGACAGTGTACTGTACGGCCGGGCAATTGTGATCGTGCGTCCGACGCGGTCATAATCAGCTGGTGGTCGTCCTGCGCGTTGGTTCACTTGCCATCATGGCGCTCTGGAGTGGCGGCCTGGCCGCATTGGCCCTGGTGGCGGCGCCGGCGGAATTCGTCGAACGATTCCGGTACATCTCGTGGGCCCTCGGGGGCGCCTTGCTCGCGTTGCTGGCCGTACGCGCCCTGCTCGGACCACGCCCGAGGCGCCTGGCCATACAGGTCTGGCTTGTGATCGCCATGCTCCTGGTCAGCGCCTTTATCGTGACCAATGGCGCAATCGTCCTGACACTTGGCGCCGGCCTCGCCGTGTTCTGGATTGAAACCAAGGACGGCTAACGGCGCTTGTGGGCCGCCAGCTTGTTCCCGCTGACCTTCCGCATCTGCCGCATCAGCGCATCAAACGCCTGCTGCACAGGCTTAGCGGGTGTCGCCGTCGGCGATGACTTGCGTGTGACGACAAGTTCGCCGGCCAGCGCGAGAGAAATCCGCACCTCGATCGCGTTGCCGCTGTGGTGATGCTTGTGCGGGATCTCCACCGACACATGGCATCTAACGATACGGCCATGCAGCGATCCCAGCTCGTCCACTCGTGCGGCGATGTCCTGTGTGATCGACGCCGCCCGCTGCATGTTGAGAAACTTGATTTGTAGAGGAATGAGGGCCATGGACCTAGCTGTACACTAGAGGCTGCGGATGGCTGGCACGACCCACACCCTCACACTCATTCCCGGCGACGGCATCGGCCCTGAAGTGACAACCGCGGTCGTCAGCGTGCTCGATGCCGCAGGCGTTTCGATCAACTGGGAACGCCATGACGCCGGCCTGGTCGCGTTCGAAACGACCGGCCACACGCTGCCCGCCAAGTTGCTCGAGTCGGTCACGCGCAACACCGTGGCGCTCAAGGGCCCGTGCACCACGCCCATCGGCGAAGGGTTCACGAGCGTGAACGTGGGCCTGCGCAAGGCATTGAACCTCTACGCCAATTTGCGTCCCGTGAAGAACCTCCCCGGCGTGGCCTCACGTTTCGCCAACGTGGACCTCGTCATCGTCCGCGAAAACACCGAGGATTTGTATGCCGGTCTTGAGCACGTGATTGTGCCTGGCGTGGTCGAAAGTCTAAAGATCATCACGGAAGCCGCGTCCACGCGTATTGCCGAGTTTGCGTTTTCACACGCGCGGCGCGAAGGCCGAAGGAAAGTGACGGCCATTCACAAAGCCAACATCATGAAGCTGGGCGACGGCCTGTTCCTGGATTCAGTGCGGGCGGTTTCGAAGCGTTTCACCGACGTGCCCTTCGATGAAAAGATCGTGGACGCCGTGTGTATGCACTTGGTGATGCACCCGGAGCAATTCGACGTCCTGGTGCTGCCGAACCTCTACGGCGACATCGTCTCAGACCTATGCGCGGGACTCGTGGGCGGCCTTGGCGTGGTGCCTGGAGCCAATCACGGCGCCGGCGTCGCGGTGTTCGAAGCTGTTCATGGCAGTGCACCGGACATTGCCGGCCGGAACGTGGCCAATCCCACGGCGCTTCTGCTCTCGGCCATCATGATGTTGCGCCATCTGGGCGAAACTGATGCCGCGTTAAGCGTACAGGCGGCACTCGACGCTGTGCTGATGGCCGGCCAGGTGCGCACGCGCGATCTGGGCGGCACGGCATCCACCACTGAATTTGCAGGAGCGATCTGCGCGGCCCTGGCGTCGCCAAGCTCGAGTACTATCGGCTAAGGCCTCATGTTCGCTGCATTGCCTAAAGCCGCGTTTTCCATGCTCGCTGCGAGCTCGACGCTCAAGTCGCTGGCCTCGCGGTACGGCATGCGTAGCACCGACAGCTTCGCGCGGCGCTTCATTGCGGGAGAACGGGTCGAAGAGGCCATCGACGCGGCCCGTGAGGTGGAGCGCCGGGGCCTGATGGTCACCCTGGACCTGCTGGGCGAAAGCGTAGCGTCTCACGGCGAAGCCCGCGCTGCCACGTTTGCCTACATCGCCGTGATGGAGGCTATCGAACGAGCCGGAGTGGGCCGCAATATCTCGCTGAAACTCACGCAGCTCGGCTTGGATATCGACCAGGCCACGTGCGTAGACAACCTGCGGCGCATTTTCGACGTCGCTGCCCAGTCTGATTTTTTTGTGCGCATCGATATGGAGAGTTCCCCGTATACCGATCGCACGCTCGACACTTTCGAGACCCTTTGGGGCATCGGCTATCGCCAGGCAGGTGTGGTCATTCAGTCGTACCTGAAACGATCGACGGCCGATATCAAACGGGTGAACGCACTGGGCGCGCGCATTCGTTTGGTCAAGGGCGCGTACCGGGAGCCGGCTGCGGTCGCCTTCCAGCAAAAGTCCGAAGTGGACGCTGCCTTTGTCGAGCAGATGAAGTGGCTGCTCACCGACGGAACGTATCCGGCGATTGCCACGCATGACCCACTGATGATCGACGTCACCACGGCGTTTGCGAAAGCCAACGGCATCGCGAACGACCGATACGAATTTCAGATGCTGTACGGCATCAGGCGCGACCTGCAGGCCTCGCTGGCCCGTGACGGGCACCCCTTCCGGGTGTACGTGCCATTTGGCAAAGAATGGTTCCCTTACTTCATGCGCCGCCTCGGCGAACGCCCGGCGAACGTCGGGTTTGTGGTGGGTAGTATCCTGAAGGACAAGGGAAAATAGCGTGGGCAGGAGACGACTGTGTTGAGACAGCCATTGGCACGTGTGATTGGGTGTGTGGTGCTGGCAGTTACCGTGTCAGGCTGCTCGCTCGTCTCAAACAAAGCGATGAAGATGGTGGCCGACTCGCTGTCAGCCGGAGGCACGTCGATCAGTTCGGATAACGACCCTGAACTCATCCGCGCGGCGGTGCCGTTTGGCCTGAAGACGTACGAGTCCCTGCTCGAGTCGATGCCGACCTACGTCCCGCTGCTGACCGCCACCTGCAGCGGTTATGCGGCCTACGCGTATGGCTTCCTGGCCACGGATGCCGCTGCCGTCCGCAACACTGACCGGCCGGCCGCTAAGGCCATCGACGAGCGCACATTGAACCTGTATTTGCGCGCGCACGGCTACTGTGCCCGTGCGCTCGAGGAGCGGTTCAAAGGTGTCACGACGCGGCTGCTGCAGAATCCCGAAGGCGCGCTGGCGAAGGCGAAGAAGACCGACGTGGAACTGCTCTACTGGTCTGCGGCCTCGTGGGGCCTGGCCATGGCACTCAGTCCCGATACGCTGGCGATCGATTTTCCTGCGGTCCGCGAACTGACCCAGCGTGGACTGGAACTGGATGAAACCTGGTGGAACGGCGCGCTGCATGAACTCATGGTCGTGCTCGACAGCGTGGAACTGCTCGGCGGCTCACAGGAGCGCGCGCGGAAACACTTCGAGCGCGCTGTGGAGATCCAGAAGGGCCTGTCCCCTGGCCCGTACCTTTCCTATGCCATGGGCGTGTCTGTGGCGCGGCAGGATCGCGCCGAGTTCGAAAAGTTGATGAACCTGGCGCTGGCGGTGAACCCCGGTGCCAACCCCCCCGAGCGCCTGACCACCCTCCTCTTGCAGCGCCGGGCCCAATACTTCCTGGACCAGGCCGACTACTATTTTTTGAAGTAAGTGCCTGTTTGATTGGGAGATAGCATGTCGAAACCTCTGACTCGTGTCCTTGCCGCCGCCGCGTTGGCGGTCGCCACAACGTTTTTGTGCCTGCCCGTGCAGGCGCTCGCGCCGCTCACGGTGAAGCTGGCCACCTTTGCGCCCGCCAACTCGGCGTGGCACAAGGCGCTGCTCGACATGGGTGACGTCTGGACCAAGTCCACCGAAGGCCGCGTCACCCTACGCGTGTACCCCGGCGGCACGCTCGGGACGGAAGCTTCCACCGTCAAAATGATGAGTCCGGCCGTGGGCGAACTGCAGGCCGCGCTGCTGCTTCCGCCGGGGCTGGCCCGGATCAACGATGCAGTGGACGTCTTCGGTATGCCGTTTTTCCTGGAGTCTGATGAAGAAATGCGTGCGGTGTTCGCAGCACTGCGGCCCCTCATGACGCAGCGCATCGAAGCCGCAGGCTTCAAGGTTCTGCACTGGGGCAATGCGGGATGGGTCCAGCTCTTCTCCAAAAAGGAAATCCGCACACTCGCCGACCTCAAGGCCGTGAAGCTCTACACCACGGAGGGCGACGACAAGTCGGTGCAGTGGTACAAGAGCAACGGCTTCCAGCCGATTCCTCTCTCGTTCAACGACATGGTGGGCGGCCTCAAGCGCGGCATGATTGACGCAGCGCCAAGCCCCGCCTACGGCGCGTCAATGCTCCAGATCTTCCGCGATGCGCCGTACCTGCTCGACGTGAAACTCGCGCCCCTCCTTGGCGCCACCGTCCTGACCAACGCCGCGTGGGCCAAAATTGACGCCGGCGACCAGCCCAAGATGTTGTCTGCAGCCGCCACGCTCGAACAGCGCTTCATGAACGAAGCGCCGAAGATGGACGCCGACGCGATCACCACTATGTCGGCGCGTGGCCTCAAGGTCACGAAGCTGACACCGGCCGCCATGACCGAGTTCCGCAAGACCGCCGAAGCGCTCGTCGCCTCCATGCGCGGTCCCACCGTGCCCGCCGACATCTACGACGCGGCCATGCAGGCGCGAACGGCGTTCCGGAAGTCCAAGGGAAAATAGGTGCGGCCGACTCTCGTCAAACTTGAGAACTCGGTCGCGCTACTCGCGATGGCGGGCATCATTGCCCTGCCGCTGGCCGAGATCGTATTGCGCAAGTGGTTCGCCACAGGCATCCCCGGTGCCGCGCCGTTTGCCCAACATCTGACGATGTGGGTGGGAATGCTGGGGGCGGCGATCGCGGCCCGTGACGGCAAGCTGCTGTCACTGGCCACGGGCGAATTCCTGGCCCACAGCAAGTCTGCCCACTTCGCCAAGGTGGTCGCCGCGGTCATTGGCGCAGGTGCCACCACGATCTTCGCCGTGGGCGCCGTGAATCTCGTGAAACTCGACCGCGCCGACGGTGCGGAGATCGCGGCAGGCGTGCCCGTGTGGGTGGCGGACCTGGTGCTGCCCTTCGCGTTCATCATGATCGCGGCCCGACTGGTGTGGAACGCCTCCACCAGCTGGCTCTGGCGTGGCGTCACCGTCCTTGGTCCCATCGCAGGTTATTGGCTCGCGACACATCCGGAACTGCTCGACGGCCAGCCCGTGTGGCCCGCGCTGGGGATCATCATCGGCGCCTCGCTCCTTGGCGCGCCGATCTTCGTGCTGCTGGGCGGCGCGGCCGCGGTGCTCTTCATGGCACAAGGCAGCAAGCCGACCGTGTTGATGATCACCGCGTATCAGGAGCTGACGGGGTCGGCCGGGCTTGCGACCATCCCGCTCTTCACGTTGGCCGGCTACCTGCTGGCCGAAGGCAAATCCTCCGAACGCCTGCTGCGCATGTTTCGCGCGCTGGTCGGCTGGATGCCCGGCGGCACGGCAGTGGCGTCCGCGGCGTTATGCGCATTTTTCACGCTGCTGACCGGAGGATCGGGAGTAACGATCCTCGCGCTGGGCGGCCTCTTGCTGCCCGCCCTGCTCAAGGACGGATACCGCGAACGCTTTTCGATCGGAATGCTGACATCAGCCGGGTCGCTCGGTTTGTTGTTCCCGATGTCGCTGCCGCTTATCCTCTACGCGATCATCGCGAACATCGCGATGGAAGACCTCTTTATCGGTGGCCTCCTGCCGGGTGCCCTAATGCTGGCAATGCTGGCGGCGTACGGCATCCGCGAGGGCCTCAAGTTCGGCGCGGCACGGCCGCCCTTTGTACCTTCCGAAGCGGCTGCTGCACTGTGGAGCGCGAAGTGGGAGATTGGCCTTCCCATCGTCGTCATCACCGCTCTCCTGGGTGGCTACGCCACGCCGGTCGAATCCGCCGCGCTCGCCGCGCTCTACTCGTTCATCATGCAACGCTTTGTGCATCGCGACCTTCCCACCACAGGAGACGTCGTGCGCGTTGCCGCCGACTCGGTGGGCCTGGTCGGCGGCGTGTTGGTCATCCTCGCCGTGGCCGTGGGACTGACCAACTACATGGTCAACGCGCAGGTACCCGATGCGCTGATCGCCTGGACCACGAGCCACGTTGAGTCGCCCCTGATGTTCCTGCTGGCCCTCAACGCCTTTCTGCTCGTGGTGGGCATGATCATGGACATCTTCTCGGCCATCGTGGTGGTCGTGCCGCTGATTTCGGGCGTGGCGGCAGCGTACGGGATTCACCCCGTGCACCTGGGGATCATTTTTGTGGCCAACCTCGAATTGGGCTACCTCACGCCGCCGCTGGGCCTGAACCTGCTACTGGCCTCTGTGCGATTCAAGCGGCCAGCACTTGACGTGATGCGCGCCGCCATGCCGATGCTGATCATCCTCACCATCGGCGTGCTGCTCATTACCTACATCCCGTGGCTCACCCTTGCGCCGCTCGAGTGGTTCGGCCGCGGCCAATAGCCACGTATTGCCACTCGGGCTTGAGGAACAGCCCGAGTTACGTTTCTCTCGACAGCCCGAGCTCCGTTCCTCTCTTGCAAACGTAGCTCGGCCTGGTTGTCAAGGCGAGACTGCAGACCAGGGCGTGTGGTGTTTTCTTAAAGACGCCGCACCGTCTCAACCAGCACGTCGCGGCAGACATCCACGTCGGCGAGCGTGACGTACTCCTCGATGCTGTGAAGCCCCGCCCCGCCGGGACCAAACAACACGGATGGGATGCCGGCGCCGGCGAGGATGGCGGCGTCGGTCCAGAACGACATGCCTGTGGGCGCGGAAGACAGACCTCGCGCCTGAAGCGCAGCCGCGAGCGCCAACGGGAGTGGCGCGGCCGGGCTGAGCCGGTACGGCGGCCGGGACGTCATCAGCCGCACGTCGCCGCGGAAGGCCGGGTCGGCGTCGCAGAGACGCGCCAGGATCGCCTCCACCTCACCAACGATCACCCCATCGTCTTCCCCTGACACCGTGCGGCGCTCGAACTGCAACACACATCGATCTGGATACACGCTGAGTTCGCGACCGCCGATGATGATCGACGCGTGCAACGACGGCGTCCCCTGGTATTCGGACGATGGCCGACACTGCAGTTCGCGATCGATGCCTTCCAGCGCCATCAACACACGCGCCATGTCCACAATGGCGTCGCGTCCTTCCAGGGGACGGCTGCCGTGGGCCGCGCGGCCAGCCGTCACGACCTTGAGCCACGCGAACCCTTTGTGCCCCACCGCCATGGCGAGATCGGTGGGCTCGGTGACGATCGCGGCATCGGCGGTCCACTCCTTGACGAGCGCGTCGGCTCCGGCGCTTTCGTACTCTTCGTCGGCCACACAGGCGACGATGAGCCGCCCGCGCCGCCAGTGGCGTGCGAGTTCCACGGCCGCCGCGATCATGGCGGCCACACCGCCCTTCATGTCCTGCGAGCCACGCCCATAGAGCCGTCCATCAGCCACGCGAGGTGTAAAGGGATTCGTCATGCCCTCAACGCCAACGGTATCGAGGTGCCCGCACAACATGACGGCCGGCCCGGCCTCGCGACCCTCGAGCACGCCGATCACATTGGGCCGCCCGGGCGACGCCTCCTGAAACACCACATCAAGGCCCCCGGCCTTGAGTGCCTGCGCGGCCACCTCCGCGACAGCGGCCTCGCCCGGCGCGCCGGGTACCAGCGACGGATTGATGGAGTTGACCGAAACGAGATCAGACAGCAGGGACAGGGTCGTCATTGCAGTTGGCATGATCTCAGATCGGGCGACATATTAGAACCTGTCTCATAAACCCCGTCGGCATTCGGCCGGCGATAAATCCGGGCTGGTGGCGTTGCTCCTCCCTCAAAGACACCCAGTATTCTCGGTCGTCGCGCCTGGCCATTCCGGCGCCTCACCCGCCTCGGTGCAACGACGGGGTTTCTGAGATAGGTTCTAACATCGGTCAGTCGAACCTCGATTCATGCACAGCCCGCCGCCACTCGCCATCGACATCGCCAAAGCCATACGTGACCGCGGCGGACGCGCGCTCGTTGTGGGCGGATGGGTGCGCGACCAGATGCTGGGGCGCGATGCGAAGGACCTGGACCTAGAAGTGTTCGGTCTCGAGGCGGGCGCGCTCAAGTCAACGCTGGCCGCATTCGGCAAGGTCAACACGGTTGGCGAGAGTTTCACCGTGTACAAACTCGGCGACCTCGACGTGTCGCTCCCACGTCGCGAATCCAAAACCGGGCGCGGCCACAAGGGGTTCCTCGTCGAAGGCGACCCGGGGTTGTCGTTCAGGGACGCCGCGCGCCGGCGTGACTTCACCATCAACGCCATGTCGTTCGACCCGCTCACAGCAGAGGTCATCGACCCGTGGAACGGCACCGCCGATCTCCAGTCTCGAACTCTTCGCGCAGTGGATCACAGCACGTTTGCCGAGGACAGCCTTCGAGTACTGCGCGCGCTCCAGTTCACGGCCAGGTTTGAACTGACCGTGGAAGACGGCACCAAGAATCTGTGCCACTCACTTCCGCTCGACGACCTTCCGGCCGAACGCATCTGGGGTGAGGTCGAAAAGCTCCTGCTCCGCGCCCATCGACCTTCTCTTGGACTGGCGCTTGCGATGGAACTGGGTGTGGTGGAGCGATTGTGGCCCGAGCTGCTCGCACTACGCGGCTGCGAGCAGGAGTTCGAATGGCATCCCGAAGGCGACGTGTGGGTGCACACGTTGATGGTGGCCGACGAGGCGCGGACACGCATCGACGACCTGGATCATCCGCGCGCGGTGGTGATGATGCTCGGTGCGCTCTGCCACGACATGGGCAAGCCCGCCACCACGAAGTTCGAGGACGGCCGCATCCGTTCGAAGGGGCATGAAGAAGCAGGCGTGGCGCCAGCCTCGCGGTTTCTCGATCGGCTCAACATCCAGACCATCGGCGGCTACGACGTCCGCCACACCGTGCTCGGCATCGTGGCGCATCACCTGAAGCCCTCGATGTTTTTCAAGTCGGCGTCGCCGGTAGGAGATGGGGCGTTCCGCCGACTGGCGCAGAAGGTGGACCCGGACCTGCTGGCGCGGTTCGCGAAGGCGGATTGCCATGGACGGCTGGGCGCGTTTGATTGCGCGGCGATGGATTGGTTTCTTGAGCGAGCGCGTGCGCTCGGCGTGGAGCACCAGCCGCCGGCGCCTCTGCTGCTCGGGCGCCATGTGCTGGAACGCGGAGTGGCGCCGGGTCCGGTTGTTGGGACACTGCTCAAAGCCGTCTACGAACAGCAGCTCGATGGCGCGGTCACGACGCTCGACGACGCGGTGGCCGCGTTGAAGCGGCTACTCAACCCAGAGGTCGGGGGTCACAGCTGAAGTGCTCAGGACCTCATCGGCGCGAGCGGCATCCTCGGCAACGACGAGCAGATCAACGCCGGTCAGCCCAAGATTGGGCCCCACGCCGCCGCAATCGTCGGCACGGATGAGCGATTCGATCTCAGCGGCTTCCAGAACACTGCGCGCCAGTTCCGCGTCAACGTCGGTCAGGAATGTTCGCAAGACTATCAAGGCTCGTTCAGTCATTTCAGCCTCCGTACCTTCCATTATGAGGCCGCGATTGGCGCCAAGGGGAGAGGATTAGTACTGGTGTTATCGCCCGTGATCACGCGGCGAAGATACCCCACCTGTCCAAGGTGGAAGGCCAGATGCGCAGCAAGGTGGACAAGAAATGCGGCGGTGTTGACCGTCTTGCCGGCCAGCGGCATTGGGTAGTTGCCCGCCATCGTCTCGTCGGTAAGCTCCGGCAAGACTGATTCGATGACGCCGATCGTGGTCCGGAGTTCGGCCACCACACTGACGCGAGTGCCCTCGCGCTGACTGAATTCCAGTTCGCGGTTACGCACGTACGACGTGCCGCCAAGTACACGGCCGACGAAGTCCTGAAGGTTGCCACACACGTGAAGCGCCAGGGTCCCGGCGGAGTTCGTCACCCCGCGTCGCGTGTGCCACACGCTGTCGTCACTGGGAAACGCCTCGACCTCGCGGATGAAGCCCTGAAGTTCACGGACGACCTGGGTGGTCAGGATGGAGGTCAGGGTCTGAGCCATGTGAGCATGATAATTCTTGTCGCATGGCGAAATTGATGAATCACGACGATATCGCGGTGTTGTATGTATTGCCGCCGGGTGAGTTCATGGCAGCGCGACATGCGCTCGAGAAACAGATGGGAGCCGCGGGCGCCCAAGGGCGCACGCTGGAAAAACCGCAGGCTGCGGCGTGGGCGGTGAATCAGCTTTACTGGTAGCGGCGGGCGGCGTACGACGCCCTCATCGAAGCAGCCGGCGTCATGCGCCAGGCTCACGCCAAGAGGCTTTCGGGCGCTACGTGCCAGCCCAAGTATCCTCTACACACAAACGGAAAAGGCTTTAGCTGACCACCACGCGCGTCACCCGGCCTTCGATCGTGCGATCGGCCAGTGCGATGTAGAGATCGCCGTCGCTCACAGCGAGCGAAAACGTCATGCGGCGGTCGAGGGCGTCAACCATGGCCCCGATGAGTGCGCGATCGAGGCGGTACAGCTCGAGCGCCTCGATGCGGTGGATGCGTTCATTCGCCCAGAGCCGCAGCATCTGTGTGGGGTCTTTGTGCGCGTAGACCGCGACGCGCGACGCGGCTTTCCCCGCCTTGTGTGCGCGCGCGGCGTCAGGCATGCCAATCTCAATCCACACGCCAATCGTGCCCGTCAGGTCGCGCACAGCGATAGTGGGCTCGTCCGGGTCGGAAATGCCCCTGGAAAATGCAATCCCGTCGGTGTACTCCAGGCAATACGCCAGCACCCGCGTGACCAGGTAGTCCTCAGACTCCGAGGGATGCCGGGGCACGCGCAGCTCAAGGTGCTCGTAGACACTTCGATTGTTGTCAGCAAGATCAATCTCGAAGTTATAGATGGTGGATGTCAGCGCCACTGGCCGTAACTCTATCCCTTGCGGTACGCTTGGCGCATGCGAGCCGCTCTCGTCGCCGCCCTCCTGGTCCTGCTCGTCGTCCCGGCGGCGGCTCAAACACCGGTGCAACCGACTGTTGCACCGGTGCCCATCGCGACGCTGCCCTCGGTCGTCCTCGATGTGAGGGGCGGATTCGCGTCCGGGGGACAGGACGCCAAGACGGCCGCGGGCCTGAAAGTGGCCACCACGGATATGCCCGGGCGCCTGCGCACGGCGGTGGTCGGCCTGCACGCGTACCCGTTCCGGCGCGGTCGGTTGAAACTCGGCTTCGGTGGCGAGCTGCTGATGGGCTCCGCGTCGGCCCAGAAGACCGACACCGCCGGCAAGGCCGTAGGACCGATCATCCGGAGGCGCCTCAACGCCGTCTCGGGCCAGATCTCGCTGAACTTCGGCACAGGCGGCGGCTGGAGCTACCTCACCGCAGGCAGAGGGCCGCTCAAATTCGAGAGTTACCTAAATGAGGCCACCCCTGACGGCGTGGGCTCCGGCACGCTCAACTACGGGGGCGGAGCCCGCTGGTTCACCAATGCCCACCTGGCCTTTGCCGTGGACCTGCGGTTCTATCTGACCAGGCCCGCCCTGGCCACAACCGTCACAGCCGGCCGGGACCGCGTGCGCGTGTTCCTCCTATCGCTCGGAATTTCGCTCAAATAGGCCTTCGGCTATACTTGAAAGCTTGAAAGGACTGCGAATTTGAGTAAGGACGATCTGATTGATGTCCAGGGCACCGTGGTCGCCGTGCACAGCGGCGGTTTGTATCGTGTGCAAGTGGATTCTGGCCACGAAGTATTGGCCCAGTTGAGCGGCCGGATGCGCCGCTTCCGCATTAAGGTCGTGCCGGGAGACCGCGTCACCGTGGGCGTCTCGCCCTATGACCCTGTCAGAGGCATCATCACCTTCCGAGCTCGATAGCGTCGCACCAGAAGCATTGTCCACACATTCAGAAACTCCCAGACCACAACGGCGCAGGCGAAGCGGTGGAGGGGGTGGCGGCGGCGCGCGCCAGGCCAACCGTTCGACGGGCACCGTCAAGTCCACGTCGACGACGCGCGTCTCGCAACCGTTCGATCCCGCGCCAGTTCCCTTCACATCGCTCATCACCGAGCCGGCCGTGCTCGACGCATTGGCGCAGCGCGGCTTCGTGCAGACGACGCCGATTCAAAGCGCGGTGCTGCCGTACGCCCTGACCGGCCGCGGTGTCATCGGCTGCGCGGAGACGGGCACGGGCAAGACCGCCGCGTATCTGCTTCCCATCCTGGTCAAGCTGATGGCCGCAGGCCACACGGATTCGCACAACACGATTCGCGCGCTGATCCTCGCGCCCACGCGCGAACTCGCCACGCAAATTGACGACGAGATTCAGGGCTTCGCGTATCACGCGCCTGTCGCGAGCGTCCCCGTCTACGGCGGCGTCCCCATGGAGCCCCAGGAGCGCGCCCTCAAAGCCGGCGTCGACATCGTCGTCGCCACGCCAGGGCGGTTGCTGGATCACATGCGAAGCAATGTGGGCGACTTCTCCCACGTGGAAGTGTTTGTGCTCGACGAGGCGGACCGCATGATGGACATGGGCTTCTGGCCTGACGTGCGCCGCATCGCAGAAATGATGCCGGCGACAGCCAACCGCCAGACCATGTTGTTTTCGGCAACGATGCCGGAAGAGGTGATGCGGTTTGCGGATGAACTGTCGCCTGATGCGGCGCTCATCCAGGTGGGTTCGAGCCGAGGCCCTGCGGCGACGATCACACATGAAGCGCGCATTGTGTCGTCGCGCGAAAAGCCTGCAGCACTCGCTCGAGAATTGCGGCGCGAACGCGGCACGGCCATCGTCTTTGTGAATACGAAGATCGGCTGCGACCGGCTCGCGCGTGAACTCCATCGATCCGGTCTGCGAGCCGCCGCGGTGCACGCGGACCGGCCACAAAAAGAGCGCACGGAAACCATCGAGGCGTTCCGATCCGGCCGCGTCAAGGTGCTGGTGGCCACCGACGTGGCCGCCCGCGGCCTGGATATTGACGATGTGGCGCTGGTGGTGAATTACGAAGTGCCGCGGTCTGTGGATAGCTACGTGCATCGCGTGGGCCGCACCGGCCGCAACGACGCCACGGGCCACGCCCTGACGCTGGCCGACGAACACGAGCGCTCGTATCTCGAAGACATCGAAAAGGCGTTCGGTCTCACTCTCCTTCGCTGAGTTCACACGAGAAATAAAAGCGCAGGGCGTGACTTGGACTTTGGGAACGTAGCTCGGGCTAGATCGTAGCTCACGCTGCTCCTCAAGCCCGAGTGACCGCTACACGCAAACAAAGAACACTCTGGTCACCACGGATCACGAGAGGCACAGGTCCTCCTCGTAGGGCGCGTGATCTCAGTCCGAGAATTCTTTCGCAAGTTCCACAAACTCCCCGTCCGGATCCAGGTCGCGGTACTGCATCCAGTGCGCGCGCGCCTCGGCTGACCGTCCGAGCTTCTCGAGCGTCACTGCCAGATAGAAGTGCGCCTCGGGATACGCGGGGTTGACCGCGAGCGCTTCGCGATACGCGACAACCGCGTCCGGGTAGCGCGCGAGATCGTGGTGGATGTTGCCGAGGTTGAAGTACGCCTCGAAACACTCAGGGTCGATGCGTATCGCTTTTTCGTAGATCGCATCGGCTTCTACAAGTTCATCGCGCTCGTAGTGGATATTGGCGAGGTTGACGAGCGCGGGCACCAGCATCGGGTCGAACAACAACGCCCGTCGGTAGGCAGACGCCGCGCCCTCTAGGCTCCGCTCATCCCCATCGTCGAGTTCAGCGCCCTCAAGGAAGTACTTGGCGGCCAGCGTGTAGTTCGCCGACTGGATCGCTTCGGCGCGATCGCTGGGAAACAACGATGCGGCCGAGTTGCGTCGCTCGGGCAGCGACACAACGCGCGCGTGCGGACGGTCGGAGCGCGGCGGTTGGAAGTCGAACGCCATCTGGCCCGTGCGTTCGGCGAGCATCGCGCGGAGAATGGCGTGGAACGAAAGGCCGCGTTCCAGATCGGCAGCCGCGGCCTTCACCACGTGCAGGTCGGCAAACGAATAGCGCCCGGCAACCGTCCGAATGAGCCCCCACTTTTCAAGGTACCTCAGGTGATCGTCGCGAAGCCCCGAATACATACCCTGCAAATCGCGCGAGGAGTAGTACTGCGCGCGCAGGGTCTCCAGATCCGGGAGGCCGGCGATGCGGCACAACTCGTCCTCAGTCATTACGCGATGCACCGAGGCCGGCCACTCCGCGGGCAACGGGTCGCCGGTGGTGACAATGATGGTGGTGTTCGGATTGAGCGTGAAGGCGCAAGTGCCGCCGAGGCGTTCGACGACCGACCGCAGGTCACGGCGCGAGAGCACACCACCCCTGCCAACCACCGAGACATGCTCCGCGGCAAACGGGTGATCGACAGGAATCGGCGCGGGCATGCTCACAGACAGTCTGTGGCCGATGTTAGCATCTGCCCATGCTCCTCGCAGGTGACATCGGTGGAACTAAGACGCTCCTCGGGCTCTTCGAGCACGACCGGGGTCGTCCGCGAACCTTGGTCGTGCGGGAATACGCCACGCTCGACTTCGACAGCTTCGATGAATTAACGCAGGTCTTCCTCGACGATACACGCGCCGCCTCATCGCTCACGGCGGTGTGTATCGGCGTGGCGGGGCCGGTGACTGGCCTTGTGGCCCGACTGACCAATGTGCCGTGGCTGGCCGACCTTTCCACGCTGGCCGACCGCCTGGGCGACTGTCCCGTGCAGCTGCTCAACGACCTCGAAGCGATGGCGCATGCCGTGACCGTGCTTGAGCCGCACGAGATCGCCGTGCTACAGAAAGGCGTGAGGGTCGCCGGTGGCAACGCGGCCATCATTGCTGCCGGCACGGGCTTGGGTGAGGCGTTGCTGCACTACGTGGATGGACGGTTTGTGCCAGCGGCTTCGGAGGGCGGCCACGCCGACTTTGCGGCGCGCACGCCGCGCGAGTTGGCTCTGGTCGAGCAGTTGACCGCCATTCATGGCCGGGTGGACAACGACCGGGTCATTTCCGGTCCGGGCCTGGTGAATATCTTCCGGTTCACCCACGGCGCCACCCGAGCCGGCGTCGTCTGTCCCGCCATCGGGCCGGATGTGGACGATGGCGAGATGCCGGCGGCCATTAGCGCATGCGCGCTCTCAGGCCAGTGCGAACAGTGCGTGGAAGCGCTGGACATGTTTGTGGAGGCGTATGGGGCCGAGGCCGGCAATCTGGCGCTTCGGTCGGTGGCCACGGCCGGGGTCTACATCGGGGGAGGCATCGCGCCCAAAGTGCTGGCCGCACTTGAGTCAGGCCCGTTTCTCGACGTTTTTTGCGGGAAGGCCCCGCTGTCGGACCTGCTCCGTACCATGCCCGTCTCGGTGATCCTCAACCCCGTCGCCGGGCTGCTTGGGGCCGCCGTTCGCGCGTCGGGGATGTAGTAGTATTCCTGATGAATATCCAAGAAGAATTCTTAGAATCTTTACAGATGGAGAACAAATGCGTCACAAGTTCGTAGTCCTCGCGGTATTCGGGCTGTTGGTGGCGCCGGTCGCCGCCTTCGCCCAGTCGACCGGCGCGATTACCGGCCGCGTCATAGCCATCGACGGGTCATTGCTGCCTGGCGTCACCGTGGAAGCTGCAGGCAGTGGGCTGCCTGGCGGCCGCATGGCCGTGACCGGCACCAACGGTGACTACCGGCTGTCGGCGTTGCCCCCGGGCACGTACACGGTGACATTCACACTGTCGGGCATGCAGACGGTGACCCGCACGGCTCAGGTGCAGCTGTCGACCGGCACGTTTGTCAACGCGACGCTGTCGATTCAGGGTGTCAGCGAGACGGTCACGGTCGCGGCGACCGCGAGCCTTGTGGATCCCAGTGCCGCCACCATCAAGAGCGGCGTCACGGCCACGCAGATTGCCGCGCTGCCCGTGGGCAACGAATACCGCGACCTGCTGAAGCTCATTCCCGGCGTACAGTACTCGCAGGATGCCGTGCGCGGCCCCAGCGGTGGCGGCAGCGGCCAGGACAACGTCTACCAGTTCGACGGCGTCAACGTGACGCTGCCGCTGTTCGGCACGCTGTCAACCGAGCCGTCGTCGCATGACATCGCACAGGTGACCACAATCAAGGGCGGCGCGCGGGCGGTGGACTTCGATCGGTCGGGCGGCTTCACGATTGACTCGGTCAGCAAGTCGGGCACGAGCCGGCTCATTGGCGAACTCAGCTACAAGTTGCAGAACGATGCCATGTCGGCCGACCTCAAGAGCGGTCAGGTGTCGCAGTTCGAACAGAAACGCATGTGGATGACCGGCAGCCTCGGTGGTCAGCTCCTGCCGAACAAGGCGTTCTTCTACGGGTCGTACTACCGCCCCGAGATCTCGCGCGAGAACCGTGCGAACCTGTATGGTCCGCTTCCGCAGTTTGAGCGTGTGCGCAACGAATACTTCGGCAAGATCACGCTGACGCCGGTGCGCGACCTGCTGATCAACGTCAGCTATCGCGCCTCGAAGCGCGATGACGTGAGCAATTTGTTCTCGTCCAACGCATCCAGCACCACCGGAACGGGCGAAGAAGCGTCGCAGAAGATCACGATCGCAGAAGGATCGTGGGTCATCAGTTCGCGCAGCGTCGCCACCGCGAAGTACACGCGCTTTGACAACCAGAACCTGAGCAAGCCCGACTTCCTGTCGGCGGCGCAGCCGTCGAGCACACTCGGCTCGCGGCTGGACGTGGCCAACCTGATTTTGCAGGGCCGGCTCGTGCTCCCGACGCCGGTGACGGGCAACACGGCGTTCAACACATTCCTGCAGCCGTTCCTCGACAAATACGGCTACGTCAGTGCCAGCGGCGTCCGGACGGCGGGCGTCAACGGCTACGCCAGCCAGTTCAACGACCAGGACTTCTTCCGCGACCAGATTCAGCTGGCCTACAACATCTCGTTTGGCAATACGGTCACGCACGAGTTGCATGCGGGGTACCAGTGGTATGAAGACCGCGAAGACCTGCTGCGCGGCTCCAACGGCTGGGGTGAAATCACCATCCCGGGTGGGCGCACGTCGCTGAGTGGCACGCCGATCTTCTTCACGGCCCGCTATCAGGCGCAGTCCACGGGTGTAGCGGCGCCGATCAAGTCGAAGTACCGGTCGCAGAACATCGAGCTCAACGATACCATCCGCTGGAACAACTGGTCATTCAACCTCGGCGCGGTGGTCAGCAATGACACCTTGTTCGGGCAGGGCCTCCAGGCAGCGCCGGGCACGTTGTCCGGGTACGTGTCGTCACCCGGAAACGAATACGAGATGTACAACATTCCCTGGAAGAAGATGATCCAGCCTCGCGTGAGCGCGGTGCGGACGTTTGAGACTGGCGATACAATCTTCGCCAGCTACGCCAGGTACAATCCGGCAGCCAGTTCCCTCCCACGCGCGGCGTCGTGGGACCGCAACCTGACGGGTACATTTATCGATGCGCACTTCGATGCCGGCGGCAACCTCTTCGCGGCCGTTCCGGTCGGCTCGTCGTCGGGCAAGCTGTTCGTCGCGGACATGACGCCCCGCCGAACGGACGAATACATGATCGGCACGAGCATGCAGGTGAGCGACAAGCTGACGTCGCGCGTCTACGGCCGCTACCGCTCGGGCACCCACTTCTGGGAAGACACCAACAACAACGCGCGAATCGCGTTTAACCCACCGGCCGGAGTGCCGCGTGAGTTGTACATTCCTGATCTGGATGAGAGACGCGCGCAGATCGGCAGCGGCGGCGCGGTCGCGCTGGGCTCGTCGTACGTGATTGCCGAACTCGACGGGGCCTTCACAAAGTATTACGAGGCGACGGCCGAGACCGAGTACCGGTCGGGGAACGTATTCGTGCGTGGCTCCTACACGTGGAGTCACTACTTCGGCAACTTCGACCAGGACAACACTACGGTGGGCAACGACGCGGCCATCTTCATCGGCTCGTCGAACGTGGCCGACGGTGGTGGGCGTCAGGTCTGGGACAACAAGGAAGGCGACCTGCGTGGCGACCGGCGTCACATGATGAAGGTCTACGGCTTCTACACGCTGCCGTGGCAGGCCACCGCCGGTGTCTATGCCATTGCGCAGTCGGGACAGCCGTGGGAAGCGTGGGACCGCACCGCCTATCCCACGTCCATCATCGGCACCAGCACCAGCGACACAATCCGCAACGCGGAGCCAGCTGGGACACGGCGGACACCGTCGCACTGGCAGATGGACCTCAACTACACGCAGAACTTCCGGTTCGGCGGACGGTACAACCTGCAACTGGCCGCGGATCTGTTCAACCTGATGGACAAGCAGACCGGCTACAACTTCGAACCCTCCAAGAACAGCTCACTGTTCAACACGCCTCGGTCGTACTTCTCGCCTCGGCGGCTGGAAGTGGCCGCCCGGTTCCAGTTCTAGGACGCCGCAGTCACGATAGACATGAAGGCCCGGCGGGGGAATCCCCGCCGGGCCTTTTTTTCTGTGCCAGACAAAAAGTAAAAAGTAAAAAGACGTCGGGTGTATTTTTCACCGAAAAAGACACCCGATGTGATTACGGTTTTGTTACTTGAACAGACGCTCGGTGGCGATGAGGCCGCGCGTCGTGGCATCCGCGCCACGCCGCGCCGACTCAATCCTCGCCGCCCGGTCCGGCTCGTTGAGCAACACGCTCACCTGCGCGCGTTTGAACAGCGCCATTGCCCTCGCCGGATGCGTCGCCGGCACCAAGTCCAGCACCCGCCGCGCGTCGTCCAGGCGACGCGCGGCGAGATACAGGACGCCCAGTTCCAGGTGCTGCGCGAACGCCGCGCCCTGCGCGGCGCTCGCGCGCTCAAACGCCCCAATCGCCACGTCCGTCTGCTGCGCTCCCATCGCCACCTGGCCGAGCTGCACGAGCTCGGCCGGTGACGCCGGGCGCAGGGCGAATAGGCGCTGGCGCAGCGCCACGCTGTCAGCGAGCCGACCCTCGCGCTCCCGCGCGAGCGCCAGCGCCTCAAGCGCGGGCACACGCTCGGGCGACTCCGCCAGCACCTGCTCGAGCAGCGGCAGCGCGCGGCGCCAGCCGGCGCCGCGCGCGTAGTGCAGCGCTAGGTACAGGCGCACATCCTGAGACTTCGGCGCGAGCGTGGCCGCCTTGCCAAACGTCTCCACGGCCAGCGCATCCTTGCCGAGCGATGAATACGCCGTCGCCAGACGCATCGTGGCATCCAGATTGAAGGAGTCGGCGACGAGGATCTGCTTGAGCAGCGGCACCACCTGTTCGTAGCGGCCCTGCACAAACAGCGTAGACGCCTGGTCAATCACAGGAAACAGCTTGACCATGTCCGCTGGCCTGGGCGCATCGCGCCGCACGACCGGCGCGGTGGAGCCGCTGACGTAGCCGAGGCTGGCAAGTTTCTGACGCGCCTCGTTATCGAGCGGCGCCGTGGACGACGATCCCGCGGCGTCCACCGTCGGCACTGGATAGTCGTCGAGCACCGCCCGCACCGGCGCCGGCAATTGCGCTGACGTGCCGAGGTCGCGCGCCTCGCCGGCATCGGCCACCACGTCGTACACCTCGATGCGGCCCGAGAGAATCGCTTTCAGCGAGCCGGACACCGCCATGATCTGCGGCTGCCAACCCGCCTGCAGGAACGGCTTCATCGCTTCGCCGATCACCACTTCAGGCGATGGCGTCGCCGCGCCCAGGCTTTCGCTCGACGAACGTCCTGCCCAACCGGTTAGGGTATGGAAGATGCGACGCGTGCTCGCCGGCGTGTCCACAACACCAGGCGAGAGGCCTGGCCCCACCACTACCAGCGGCACTCGCATCGTGGACTGATAGAGGAGTTGGCCGTGTTGCGGCTCACCGTGATCCCCTAACCCCTCGCCGTGGTCACTTGCGACGACAATCGCTGACGTGCCACCCCAAGCGGCCACGCGTGCGTCAAACGCCTCTACCAGGCGGCCCATCTGCTCATCCATCGCCGCCACTTCGGCGCGGTACGGGTCTTTCGGATACCTGCTTCGATACGGTTCGGGTGGTTCGTAGGGCGCATGCGGGTCGAAATAGTGCACCCAGACGAACAGCGGTTCCTGGCCAGGCACCTGCGACAGGTGCGCCAACGCGCGGTCCGTCGTCTCACGCGACGTCCGCTCCGCCCGTCCTCCAGCCAGTTCGTCATCGTAGACATCGAACCCGCGGGCAAGTCCGAACCGCCGCGCGAGTACAAACGATGAGACAAAAGCAGACGTGCGATAGCCGGCGGCCTTCAGCGCTTCGGCTGCGACCGGATGCGTGGCCGCGAGGAATCGCGCGTTCTCGTGGACGCCATGCCCACCCGGATACGCGCCGGTCATGATCGAACTGTGCGAGGGCAGCGTCTCAGGCACCGTGGCGTAGGCCTGCGAGAACACGCGGCCCCGCGCGGCTAGGCGACTAAACGCCGGCGTCTCTACACCAATCGCACCGGGCCCGATCGCGTCGGCGCGTGTGGTATCAAGCGTGACGAGAAGGATGGAGGGACGCGGCGCGGCGGAGCGATCGGCCGGAGCGGCCTCCCGGCCGCAGGAGGCAGCGCCGAGCACAGACACCGCGCACACAGTCGCAGTGATCCAGCGCATTCGTGTTCCGCGGCCTTGAGAACCAGGCCGCGCTACGTACGGAGTGCAGTTCCCCACTTCCCCAGTTCCTAACGTCCTAACCTGCCCACTTTCCAAATGTCCGCGATCCCTGGTTCTTTCATCACCTTCTCGATGTCGGCCATCTCCATCGGGAGGGGGCCCGACAGGTTTTCATAGCCGGTGGCGGTGATGAGGATCGCGTCTTCGAGGCGGATGTAGATGCGTTCGTCGGGAATGGTGAGTGCGGGCTCGATGGTCAGCATCATCCCAGGCAGGTAGACGCCGTCGAAGTTGGCGCCGGCCACATCGTGGGCCTCCATGCCGAGCCAATGACCGAACGAGTTGCGGGGCCGCGCATAACCGGCCACAAACCGTTCGGCCGCTTCCTTGATCTTGGGATCGGTAAACGTGAACGTCTCCATGATGGCGGTCATCTTCTCGTGCGCGTTGGCGAGCGATTCTGACGCAGGCCCCGGTCGAATCGAAGACATCAGCGCCTGGTAGAGCTTGAGATAAATGCCGTACATCTCGCGCTGCCTGGGAGAGAACGTGCCGTTGGCTGGAAACATGCGCGTGACGTCGGTCGTGTAGTACGACACGTCCGGCGCGTAGTCCATCAGCACCAGGTCGCCATCTTCGAGCCGGCTCTGCGCGGCGTGGTAGTGCGGCCAGAAGGCGTTCGTGCCGGTGGCGACGAGCGCGTAGTAGCCGATGCCCTGCGCGTTGTTGCGCTTGAAGATGTAGTCGGCGATGGCCTCGATCTCGTACTCGTACATCCCCGGCTTTGCGGATTTCATAGACTCGAGAATCGCCAGGTTTGAGAGTCGCGTGGTCTCACGCATGATCTTGATCTCTTCAGAGCTCTTAATCTGGCGCATCCGGTCCACAAAGGGGTCGAGATTGAGGATCTCGGACCTCGGCGCCGCCACTCGCAGCTTCTCGCGAAACACCGCGTCTTTCGATGGTCGTCCGTCCCACGGGTCGGCCGCCACCGCGCGTTCGTGGTTGGAGATGCGATCGGGCGCCGCTGCGCCCAGTGATTCGCTCCGGAACGGGAAGTAGATCGACCGCCCTTCAGCCGCCACACTCTTCACCACATCGTCAAACGTGGCGCGATCCACTACCTGCTCGATGCCTGTGAGGCGAGCCGCCTCGTCTCCTGGCGCTAGCAAGGGGCCTTCAGAGCGGTCTGAGGCTGAGTTGCGAGCCGGCAGGAAGAGGGTCGAGGTCTTGGTGCGCCCATCGATCAGCAAAATCGCGCGCGGCACCTCGACACCCGAAAGGTAGAAGAACTGCTTGCCCTGCTGAAACTTGGTGTACGCCGCCGGTTCGGTAGCGGCAGCCAGAATGGCCACGCCATCGCCAATCGCATCCATCACCTTGGCGCGACGCCCCTGGAATTCCCCGGGGGAGAACGCCTGGGTGAACAGCGGCTTGTCGGCCCCCAACGGGAGCCAGGTCAACACCACCAACGTCAGGACCACACTCACTCGGATGCAGGTTCGGGGCATACGGGCGATTATAATCGTGCTCCAGAGGTTGCCTGCTCTATGTCTCGATCCCTTCTTTGCCTTGCCATCGTTGCCGCCCTGACCGTTCCTGGGCAGGCGCAGCAGACAGCACCGCCGGCACCGCAACCGCAACCACCAAAGCCGACGTCACAACTCGACAGCCTGAGGACGGTGGCCGAGTCGTCTGACTATCGAACGACCTCGACCTACGCTGAAGTGCTCGGGTTCATGACAATCGTCGACAACGCGTCGCCGAACATCCGGGTGATCAGCTACGGCACCACGTACGAGGGGCGAATGATGCCGCTCGCGGTGGTCGGCACGGGCCTGAAAGACGCGAGCGCGGCCTCAGTCAAGGCTTCGGGCAAGTTGCGCGTGCACATCCAGGGCAACATTCACGCCGGTGAAGTGGAGGGCAAAGAGGCGGCCCAGGTCCTGCTGCGTGAATTTGCCCAGGGCAAACACGCCGACTGGCTCGAGACGATGGTGTTCCTCATCACGCCGATTTTCAATGCCGACGGAAACGAGCGCTTCTCGCTGACCAATCGCGGCGTGCAGAACGGCCCCATCAACGGACAGGGCACACGTGCGAACGGCCAGAACATCAACATCAATCGCGACTTCATGAAGCTCGAAACGCCTGAAGGCCGGGCCTTTGCGAAGCTCTGGAACGACTACGACCCGTACGTCGGCATGGACCTGCACACCTCTGACGGCTCCACGCACGGATACCACCTCACGTACTCCCCGCCGCTCAACCCGAACACCAACGCCGGCATCATGTCGATCATGAAAGACGAGTGGTTCCCGTTTGTGACCAAGGCCATTCGCGAGAAGTACAAGTGGGAGACCTACTACTACGGCAACGCGAGCCACCCCGGTGGCGGCCGAGGCGGACGTGGTGGCGGGCAGGGCGCTCCAGCCACACCTCCGGCGGCGCAACCGCAGGCGCCGGCGGCACCAGCCGGTCCCCGTGCCTGGGGCACGTTCGAGCATGTGCCCCGCTTCCACAACAACTATGTCGGGATGCGCAACCGCTTTGCGCTGCTCAGCGAAGCCTATGCGTACGCCACGTTCAAGGACCGCATCCTGGCCACGAACCACTTCATCGAAGAGGCGATGAACTTCGCGCACCAGAACGTGGCGAAGATCCGGACGGCGGTGGGCTCAGCCGACCGCGAAGCGCTGGCGGGTAAGACACACGCCACGCGCGCGCAGATTCGCAACGGCGCCATGATCGAAATCTTAATGGGCGAGGTTGAGGACGAGAAGAACCCTATCAACGGCCGGAACATGAACCGCCGCAAGGATGTGATCAAACCGGAACAGATGACCGACCGCCTGTGGTTTGAGCCGACGACCACAGAGACCGTGCCCACCGAGTACTACATTCCGGCGAGCGCTACCAAGGCGCTTGAACTGCTGCGGGCTCACGGCGTGCAGATGCGAAAGACGACGGTGGCTACCAAAGGCCTGGAGCAGTTTGCGATCACGGCCAACACCCAGCGTGCGGCCACGAACTCGATCGACACCGGCAGCCACGGACTCCGCAGCCTCGACGGCGCGTGGGCGGCCACCGACGTCGCTGCGCCAGTCGGCTCATTCGCTGTGGCGATGAACCAAAGACTCGCGCGCCTCGCGTTTTATTTGTTAGAACCCAAGTCCGACGACGGGCTGACGGCCTGGAATTACCTCGACGACGTCCTCGGCGTCGAGGGAGCCAAGGCCTACCCGATACTTCGTCGGCGTTGACATAGACGCCGACGCTTGGGGGGGGGGGGCATGGCACTCTTCCTCCCCTTCTGCGACTGCGAGCAATTAGTAGCGCCTGACGACGCCGCTAGCCGAGCTTCGCCAAGCGCTTCTCGACATCAGCCATCGCGGCTTTGAGTTGCTTCTGGCGGACGGGATGCTCAGTGGCCTCGAGCTGGCGCCGCAGTTCCGATAGCCCGAGCGTGAGCGACGTCACCTGCGCTTTCTTCACCGGATCAACCGGCGCCTGCGGCGTCCGCCGCTCGCGTCGAGCGGCCTCTCGCTCATCGGCCAGCTCCTGAATTCTCTCGTCCGCGTCAATAAGGCCTTCACCAGAATCACCCATACTTCAAACATAGCAGAGGATCTTCCGGGTGGGATAGGATCGCGCGCATGACGCGCAACCTTTTTCTCTTACTGACGCTCGTAATTGGCGGGTTCTCCGCCGGAATCACAGCCGGCATGCAGAGCGCGGAAGCCAACTCCCTGCTGGGCCGCAAGCTCTCCACGCCCGCCTTGGCGCCAGACGCGCAGGCCCGCATGGAGGCGCAGCTTGCGACAGCCGTGCAAGTATTCGAGACCAATCGCGAGGACCCCGATGCGCTGATTTGGGTCGGCCGCCGCACCGCGTATCTCGGCCGGTTCCGCGAGGCCATCGGGCTCTTGAGCGAGGGCATCACGCGCCACCCCAACGATGCGCGGTTTTATCGCCATCGCGGGCACCGCTATCTGACGATTCGGGAGATCGACCTCGGCATCGCCGACTTCGAAAAAGCCGCGACGCTCATCGCCGGTCAGCCGGATCAGGTGGAGCCGGACGGGCAGCCCAACGCGCGCAACACGCCCACCAGCACCCTGCACTCGAACATCTACTACCACCTGGCCCTGGGCTACTACATCAAGAAGGACTTCTCCCGCGCCGCCGACAACTGGAGGAAGGCCCGCGATGTGGTGCGCAACGCAGACAATCTGGTGGCCGCGAGTAACTGGCTCTACCTCTCTCTGCGCCGAGCCGGCAAGGCAAACGAGGCGGCGGCGGCGCTGTTGCCCATCGACGCGCGTCTGGACGTCATCGAGAACGGCAGCTACCACTCACTGCTCCTGATGTATAAGGGCGAGCGCACACCCGAAGAGGTGCTGAAGGCTGCCGGCGAAGGGGCCAGCAGCACGTCGGCGCGTTATGGGGTCAGCGCCTGGTATCTCATCAACGGCAAGCGGCGTGAGGCGCAGCAGCTGTGGGCGACGATTTTGGCGGGGGCCGACTGGCCTTCGTTCGGCCACCTGGCAGCGGAGGCCGAAGCACGGTAGCGGTACTCGGGCTTCAGGAATAGCCCGAGCTACGTACGGAGTCGCTACTTTTCCGTGCGTAGCTCGGCCTGGGTTTCAAGGCCGAGGCCAGCCCTTCAGCGAATCCTCTGGACCACACGCACATTGGGCGACCCGACGACCGCGACGGCGACGGGCTGCTTCGTCTTCGTCTCCACCATCAACGTGTTGATCTATACAAAGGCGGTCTGGACCGACGTGCGACTGCTCATCACCGACCGGCCGGCGCCATAACCCGAGACGTTCTTGTCAGCGGCAATCACATCAATCGCGGGGTTGCCCTGCATCCGCATCGCGCGAAGCTTCATCACCAGTGCATCCGGGAGGCCCGCCTGCACCAACTCGTCATTACTCAATTCGTCCGCCGGATGGAGTACGACGATGTAGCGGCTCTCGATCTTGATGTCGCAACTGGCGTGCACCATCGCCCGGGTGCCTGCCGCAGCCTTGATCGAGCGTTCCAGGCAGGTGTCCAGCCGCGTGGCCGGGTCTGAGAAGGGGTCGCAGTCGTATTGCGGCATCGAACCCATGGCGATCACCGCTAGCTTCAGGGCGTTCGAACGCCACGGGGCCATAGGGGCAGTTCTAAGGGATCAACCGCACCACGTCGTTGAAGACAACCGTCACCATGAGCATGAGGATGAGCGCAAAGCCCGCGAAAAGAATGCGCTCCTTGACCTTCACGCTGAAGTCGCGGCGGGCTAGGCCCTCTAGGGCGATGATCGTGATGTGGCCGCCGTCGAGGATGGGAATGGGCATCAGGTTCAGCAGGCCGAGCTGAAGGCTGATCATCGACATCAGGCCCAGCAGCGGAAGCCAGCCGAGCTGGGCCGTGGCGCCAGATATCCGCGCGATGCCCACTGGACCGACAAGGTTGGTGACCGGCGTCTCAGTCGTGAACAGCCCGGCCAGTGTCGTGACGGTCAACACCGAGGCTTCCCACGTCTGGGTCGCGCTCATGCTCATGGCCGTCAGCAGATCCGGATCCACGCGGCGGGTCTCCGCCTCAGAAATCGACACGCCAATCACGCCCACGTCGCCGCTTTTTTCGGGAACGATGGCCACATCCTGCGGCGCGCCACCACGCTCAATCGTGAACGTGATGGACACACCGGCGCTCTTCTGGATACGCTCGATGATCTGCTCGCGCGTCAGCTCCCGCTCGCCCCCGATCGTGAGAAGCACGTCGCCGGCCAGCAGGCCGGCCTTGTCGGCAGGCTGGTCTGGCATCACCTGCGCCACCTGCGGCCGCACTCGGGGACGCACTTTCAGCTCGCCGAAGTCGACAATGTCTCCCACCAACTCGGGCGTCACCTTGATATCCAGGTAGCTGCCGCTGCGTTCCACCGCCAACGTGAGTTCCCTGTTGGCCTTCGGCAGGACGGCCATGTCGAACTGGTCCCAGGTCTCCACCGCGGCGCCATTCACACGCAGCACGCGGTCGCCCACCTGCAAGCCCGCACGCGCGCCTGCGCCGTCAGCCTCCACCACGCCGATGACCGGCGGCGACGAGCGGTAGAGCGGCATATCCGCGCCCTGCGTGAGGATGGCGGTCGTCAGGATGAACGCCAGCAGAATGTTCATGATCGGGCCCGCCAGGTACACTTGGACCCGAATCCACTTGCTCTTGGACAGGAACTCGGTCGGGTCCCCGGATGGCCCATCTTCAGACGTTTCGCCCGCCAGCTTGACATAGCCGCCCAGCGGAACGGCGCTGATGCAGTACTCGGTATCGCCACGGGTGACCTTGACCAGCTTGGGTCCGAATCCCAGCGAAAACGCGAGCACCTTGACGCCGTACCACCGCGCGACCAGGAAATGTCCGAGCTCGTGGACGAAGATCAGGACTCCGAGCACAAACAGGAACGGCAGAATCGTCTCGAAGAACCCGATGATGTTGGCCATATGTGAAAACCCTGTAGGGCTACAATTATGGTAGCAGACCGGTGGTTTCGGCCGCATGCCGCCGGGCCCAGGCATCAGTGGCCCTGACATCGGCCAACGAGCGAGGCACGCTGGTTTCGCGGCCCGCCGCCTCGAGCGCGCGTTCGATCACCGCGGGAATCTGCAGGAACCCGAGCCGCCCGGCCAGGAAGGCCTCTACGGCCACCTCGTTCGCGGCATTGAGAACCGCGGGCCACGCGCCGCCGTGCTCGAGCGCGTCAGACGCCAGCTGCAGACACCTGAACCGTTCGGGGTCGGGCGGCATGAAGTCCAGTTGGCCCATCTGCGTCACGTCGAGCGCGGGGACTGGCGCATCCCAGCGATTGGGGTACGAGAAGGCGTACTGGATCGGCAGTCGCATGTCTGTGACGCCCAGTTGCGCGATCACCGATCCATCGCGCAGTTCCACCATGGAATGGACAATCGACTGCGGGTGCACGACCACCGCGATCTGCTGCGGCGTCACGTCAAACAGCCACCGCGCCTCGATCACTTCAAGGCCCTTGTTCATCAGCGTGGAGGAATCAACCGTGATCTTCTTCCCCATCTGCCACGTGGGATGGCGCAGCGCGTCGGCGGGCGTCACTCGTGCAAGCGCCTCGGCGGTCCAACTACGGAATGGGCCGCCTGATGCGGTGAGAATCAGCCGCCGCAGTTCGCCCGCCGTGCGGCCGTGCAGACACTGGTGGATGGCGTTGTGTTCGGAGTCCACGGGCAGCAACGACACCCCGCGGCTGCGCGCCGCATCCACTATCAGGGCGCCGGCCATCACGAGCACTTCCTTATTCGCCAGTGCCACGGTCTTACCGTGGTCAATCGCTGCGAGTGCTGCCTCAAGGCCCGCCGCACCGGAGGACGCAAAGAGCACCACGTCCACATCGGGATGGGTAGCGGCCGAGATCAACCCGTGCGGGCCCGCTTCGAGCGCTGCGGGCCGCGCACCGGTCGGCACCAGCGACTTTAAGTCGGCTAGGCCGTCTTCGGTGGCCACGCTGACGAATGACGGCCGGTATTGACTCACCTGTTCGGCCAGACGCGCGGTGTTGTGACCGGCGGCGAGGGCCACCACCTGCAGGCGATCGGCGTGCGCGTCCACCACCGACAACGCGCTCTGACCGATCGATCCGGTGGAGCCGAGAATAGCGATGCGGATCACGCGACGTACCGCAGGAACAACAGGTACGCAGGGACTGCAAACAGATACGCGTCGATGCGATCGAGCACACCGCCGTGTCCGGGGATCAGCGCCGAACTGTCTTTGACCCCCGCGCTGCGTTTGAGCAACGACTCAAAGAGATCGCCCGTGATCCCGACGACACACAACATCAGGCCCAGCGCGACTCCCTCCAGGGGTGAGACCACCTGCCCCCACATCGGCCCCAGCAGGGCGCCGGTGACAGCGGCCGCCACCATGCCTCCAACCGCACCTTCGATCGTCTTAACGGGGCTGATCGCAGGCGCCAGCTTTCGACGGCCATACGCGCGGCCGACGAAATACTGCGCCGAGTCACTGATCGCGATGGTCGCGATGAGAAAGATCACCGGCCGTGGGCCAAACACCACGTCAATCCACACAAGCGCACCCAGCGGAAGGCCGACATACAGCGGCGCCATGACCGTGACCGCCACTGTCGTGATCATGGACGGTGACGGCGCCCCCCCGGCCATCGTCACAATCCCCGCGCCCGCCACCAGGGCCAGCAACACCAGGACAATCGCGGCGCCATTCGCCATACCGACAGGCACCACCGCGCATGCGGCCATGGCCGCCACGGCGACAAAGAGAACAGGAACGGGAGCGCCAACGGCGCGAGAAAGACTGGCCACTTCGCCTGCGGCCAGTGCGCCGACCAGAGCGGCCATGACCAACGTGGCCCACCATGGCCCAAGCCACAGGACGGCGCCGACGATTGCGACGAGTACGACGGCGCTCAGGACGCGGGTCACGCGTTAATTTGTGACTCCAACCGGGTCCGACGACACGGCACCGTAACGACGATCGCGTCGCTGATAATCGGCCACGGCTTCCAGCAGATGCCGCGCGCGAAAGTCGGGCCAAAAGGTGTCCGTGACCCAGATTTCCGCGTACGCAATTTGCCAGAGCAAGAAGTTGCTCACGCGCATCTCGCCGCTGGTCCGAATCAGCAGGTCCGGATCGGGCTGCCCGGCTGTGTAGAGGAGCGACGAGAACATGTCCTCATCCAGCGCCTCGGGCGCGATGCCGCGGATGATCGCCTGCCGCGCCGCGTCCACAATCTCGGCGCGACCGCCGTAGCTGAGCGCGATGTTGAAGACCATCCCAGTATTGGTCGCGGTCCTGACGACAGCCGCTTCCACCTCCTCGCGCACGTCGGGGCTCAGACGGTCGAGCTGCCCGATCACGCGGAACTGGATGTTGTTCTTGAGCAGCGTCTTGAGTTCGGCCCGCAGGTAGTGGCGAAGCAAACCCATCAGGGCCGACACTTCCGGCACCGGGCGCTTCCAGTTCTCCACCGAAAACGCGTAGAGGGTCAGAACCGAGAGGCCGAGCCGCGCCGAGGTTTCCACGGTGTCGCGCACCGAATCAATGCCGGCGCGATGCCCTTCCACACGGGGCAGGTGCCGTTCGGCGGCCCATCGGCCGTTGCCATCCATGATGCTGGCCACATGTTTGGGTAAACGGTCGAAGTCGAGCCGACGCGAAATGGCCTCTTCGGGCGATCCCTTCGGCACGCCGGCTAGCACATCAGCGAGCGCCATTCAGGGAGTTTAGCCCGATGGCGCGGCTAAAGCCACGCCCTACTACGGGTAGTCCACCGACACGAGCGTCAGGCCCTGCGCAGGGGCCGTATCGCCCGCCTGCTCCCGATCCCGCGACTCGATGAGCGCCGCCATGGACGAGGGATCCCTGCGGCCGGCCCCTACCTCGACTAGCGTGCCGACGATGGCGCGCACCATATGGCGCAGGAACCCGTCGCCGTGCACCTCGAACACCAGCTCGTCGCCACTCACGCGCAGTTCGGCGCGGTCCACCGTCCGGACCGTGTCGAGCACATCGGAACCACTGGACATGAACGCCGAGAAATCATACGTCCCGATGAGCGCGGACACGGCGGCCCGCATCGCGGGCACATCCAGCGGCTGCGGCGCCTGCCACACGTATCGATGCGCAAACGGCGACACCATTTCGGCGATGGCAATGCGATAGCGGTAGGCCTTGCCGATCGCGTCGAAGCGGGCATTAAACCCTTCCGCCGCATCGGCGACGTCAAGCACGCGGATATCGCGGTCCAGCTTGACGTTAAGCGCCCGCCGAATCACGTCAACGGGATGCGTGGTGTCGCACTCGATTGACGCAACCTGCCCGAGCGCGTGCACACCCGCATCCGTGCGGCCCGCGCCGAACAGCGGCCGCGCCGAGAACGGCTGCATGGCGTCTTCAATCGCCGCTTGGATGGTGGGACCGTTTTCCTGACGCTGCCACCCGCAAAAGCGCGTGCCGTCGTAGGCGACGACCAGCCGCAAAACCCTCATGGCGCGGGTTGCCTACGCCCTTGAGCCGGGCTTGGTCACGGGTTGCCCAGCCGCACAGAGGGGGCATGTCGCCGAGTCGTAGGTGGGCAACGACAGGGCTACGAGTGCGCGGAATGGCACGTCGAGTGATGACGTGCCGCCACTGCGATCGATGATCGAACCCGCGCCCACGACCGTGGCGCCAGCCTGCCGGGCCACCACCATCGTCTCGCGCGTTGACCCACCGGTGGTCACGACGTCTTCGATCACCACCACGCGGTCGTCGGCCGACAGCGTGAAGCCGCGACGGAGCGTCAATACGCTCTCCTGGCGTTCCGCGAAGATCGCGCGCACACCGAGCGCACGCGCCACCTCGTGCCCGATGATCAAGCCGCCGAGTGCGGGCGACAACACCACGGTGGACTTCAGATCGCGCAGCGCGTCGGCTAGCGCGCCGCCAAGCGGCGCCGCATGTTCGGGATGCTGGAGCACAAGCGCGCACTGCAGGTAGCCCGAACTGTGCAGGCCCGAGGAGAGCCGGAAGTGCCCTTCGTGGAGGGCGCCGGACTGACGGAAGAGCGACAGGACGTCAATCATCGGACACCCCGCAGTGCCGATTCGAACAACTTCAGGATGCGTTTGTATTCATCGGCCCAACTGGTCTCTTCGGTGAACGCGTGGTTCTCCACCGGATACCCAGCCAACTCCCAGTTTTCTTTACGCAACTCGATCAGCCGTTGCGCCAGTCTCACCGAGTCCTGGAAAAATACGTTGGTGTCCACCATCCCGTGCAGGATGAGCAGGCGATTCTTGAGACCCGCCGCATGGAAAATAGGCGAGCTCTTTTTATACGCCTCGGGGTCTGTCTGCGGCGTGTTGAGGATGTTTGACGTGTAGCTATGGTTGTAGTGCGACCAATCGGTCACAGGGCGCAGCGCCGCGCCCGCCACAAACACATCCGGCGTGGTGAACATCGCCATCAGCGTGATGAATCCACCGTAGCTACCGCCATAAACGCCGATGCGCTTCGCATCCACCTTCTCTGAGGCGACGAGGAACTTGGCGCCATCCACAACGTCTTCGAGGTCCTTGCCTCCCATGAACCGATAGATCCCCGTCCGCCAATCGCGGCCGTAGCCCGACGACGCGCGGTAGTCGGGGTCGAGAACGACGTAGCCCTTGGATGCGAGGATGTGATGGAACATGTATTCGCGGTAGTACGTGGACCAGTACTTGTGCGCGTTCTGGAGGTAACCCGCGCCGTGCACGAAGATGACCGCGGGCTTCTTCGGATCACGTTTCGCGCCCATCATCTCGGGCGTGTAGAGACGGGCATAGACGTCCTGCCCGTCACGCGCCTTGTAGGTGATGACCTTGGGGTCCATCCACTTGAAGGCCCTGAATTCGTCCGACGGCGTCGTTGTCACCTGCACCGCTGGAGCGCCGGCGGTGAACGGCATCATGTGCAGCTCGGGCACTTTGGTGCTGTAGGAGTGGATGATAGCGAGGGAGCGCTCGTCTGTCGAAATGGTGGCGTCATTCGACCCGGTCATCGTGGTGACCTTGGTGCGCGCGCCGCCATCGACCGACATCGTGTAGAAGTGCCGTTCGCCGGGATGTACTTCATTAGTCTGTAGGAACACTTTGCTGCGGTCGCGTGACAGCACGGCGTTGGTCACTTCCCACTGGCCGCTGGTGAGCGCCGTGGCCGTCGGCTTCGCCACGCTCATGTCCACCGAGTAGAGCTGCAGATAGCCGGTCTTCTCCGAGAGGAACAGGAACCGTTTTCCGTCGGCGAGCCAGGCAATACCGGCGCCACCGCCGAAGCCGCCACCGATGCCCTGCTCACGAATCCACGCGTCATCGCGCTGATTGTCGATGACGGTTGCGGCGCCCGTGGCCGGGTCCACTTTCACAAACCAGCGGTCCTTGTTGTCGGCGGCGCGGACGGCCATCACCGTGTGCCCGCCGTCATCGGACATGTCGGGAGAGCCCCAGTTCACGATGCGGGGTCCAAGTGTGGCGTCCGACAGAGCCGACCACTCGCGGCCGGCAAACGGCGCGGCGTCTGCCCACACGTGCTTGTCTTCCTTCGCGTCGAGAATCGCGAGCTTCCGCACAGGCGACACGTCACCGACGTTGGTGCGGCCCGGAATCATTTCAGGATACGACGACTGCGTGATGTAGCTCGGCGTGTCCTGGCCCCGTGCCGGCAGTGCCGGCGCTTCGTTGATACCGATCCAGACGTAACGCTCGTCGGCGGACAACTGCAGGTCCGCTGTGGTCTGCCGCTCCGCGAGCGTGAAGCGCGCGATTAATACTGCAGGGGGCTGAGCACCGGCGGGGCCGCCACGACCACCCTGACGGCCCTCTGCCTGAGCGCGGAGGTAGTCCACCAACGCCAGTTCCTGTTCGCGGAGCATGCGCTGCGCCTCGGTCAGGGTTTCCACAGCGCTAGCGCCACCGGCGCGGCCGGCGCCTCCGCCCCGTTGCCCGGCGCCACCGACGCGCCCGGCAGCAGCGGCGGGAGCCGCACTTGTGGCCGCACCTGCCGCCACGATGTCGGTCAACTGCTGGATGGTGGGCCCGGGCCCTGCGGCCAGAGACATGATGAAGAGATTGCCGTCGCGCTGAAACGTCACGGCCGTGTCGTTGCGCGCCCAGCGGGGATTCGTTTCTGCGACCGCAGTGTGGGTCAGCAGACTGCGGGCACCCGAAGCGACGTCATACAGTACCAAGTCGCCGCTTTCGGCGTTCAGCAAACGGCGGCCCGCCCGATCGGGACGGCCAGCCGGGGGCACGTCGAGTTTCAGGCCTTCCTCGTCGGTCAACTGGCGCAGCCCGGAGCCATCGCGATGCACGATGTAGGTTGAGGACCGGGGATCACCGGCCTTCTGCCATGTGAAATAGGCCTTCGATGAGTCTTTGGACCATCGTACGGCCGAGGGCGAGGCGCCCACCAGAGCGGGTCCCCGCATGATGGAATCCACGGTCATGGGCATTACGACGGGCTTGGCGGCAAGGGCGGTGGGGCCGGCGGCACGTTGGTCGGCGGCGAGCCAGGTAGCGGTCAAAAAGACGAGGGCTGTCAGGGTTGTCAGTCGGCGCATGGTTTGCATTCTCTTTGGCCATCAGTGGCAATTGCTTGCGAATACTGATGATACGTCCCCGAGGGCTCCGCGATCCGGGACGCGGTTGTCCCTGAAGCAGGAACAACTCTTTTGACCGCGTAGTATAGAGGGTAGCGTGATTTTTGGAGAGATTGAGATGATGACTCGGAGCCTGTATTTCTTGATTCGCAGCGGTATTGTTGGCCTGGCCGTGGTCGGGCAACTTGGGCTGACGCCCGATGTGGCGCTGGCGCAGACTTCCACGACCACTCCCGCTCCCCAGGGGCCGGCGCTGCCGTTGTCGATGAGTCAGGCCGAGGCCATGGCGCTCGAAGCGAATCTCGGTCTGAAGGCTGACCGCCTTGCCCCTGACATCGCGTCGGAGAACCTGGCCAGCGCGCGGGCCGCTTTTGTTCCGACCCTCAGCTCGGCCTTCTCGCGCAGTTCGAGTGAACGTGCCTCCACCAACGTGTTTGAGGGCAGCGCAACCTCAGTGACGAACAAGGGCGTGTCAATCAACACCACGGTGAACCAGTTCCTCCCCTGGTATGGATCGAGTTTTCAGGTGCGGTGGAACGCGGGTCGCATCGAGTCGTCCGAGGCGTTCTCGCGGTTCAACCCCACGCTCAACTCGGGTGTCAATCTGGGCTTCAATCAGCCGCTGCTCGAAGGGTTCAAGATTGATGGCGCCAGGGCAGGCGTCCACATGGCTGAGCGCAACCGGGTCATTGCCGATATCCAACTCGAACAAGTGGTTGTCGTCACCAGGGTGCAGGTGCAGTCGGCCTACCTGACGCTGATTGGCGCGATTGAAGGCCTGAAGGTGGCCCAGCAGAACCTAGACCTCGCGCGTGAATCGCTGCGCAACAACCAGTCGCGCGTGGAAGTCGGCACCATGGCGCCGATCGACGTCATCGAGGCGGAAGCCGAGGTGGCGAGCAACGAAGAGGCCGTCATCATCGCCGAGTCGTCGGTGGCCACGTCTGAAGATGCGCTGCGCGCGCTCATCTTCGAGCCGACGCGCCCCGACTACTGGCAGGTGCGCATCCAGCCGACCGACACGATTCAGATGCAGGCCGTCGACGTGAACGTGGATGCAGCCATCACCAACGCCATCGCCAACCGCACGGATCTGCTGGTGGCAAAGCTCCAGATCGAGAACACCGACCTCAACCTCGACCTGCTGCGCAATCAGACACTGCCGTCGGTGGACCTGCAGCTCAGCTACTCGGCGTCAGGCACGGGTGGCACGCAGAAAAACTTCTCCAATGAATTTCCACCGATCCTGATCAGCAGCAGCGAACGTGGCTTTGGCCCCGTGCTGGGTGACGCGTTCCGCAACACGAACCCCGCGTGGACGATTGGCGTCAACGTGGGGTACCCCGTGGGCAAGAGCAGCACGGAAGCCGCGTTGGCCACGCGCAGGCTCGAGAAGCAGCGTGCGGAGATTGAACTGCGTGACGCGGAATTGCAGGTCACCACCTCGGTGCGCGACGCGGGCCGCCAGGTCTCCACCAACTTCAAGCGTGTGCAGGTCACACAGGTGGCACGTGAGCGCACCCAGCGCCAGCTCGACGCCGAGCAGAAACGCTTCGGCGTGGGCCTCTCGACGACGTTCCAGCTCCAGTCACGCCAGCGCGACCTCGCCGCGGCCAAGATCCGCGAACTGCAGGCAATCATCGACTATAGCCGCTCACTGATCACCTTCGAAGCGATTCAGAAAGCACCTGTGCGCTGAGGCGAGACGCTGCGATCGGGGTCCGGGAGTCCCAAAGTCCCGGGGTCGCTAATGCGGAAGCACAGTGACTAAAATGCCCATGTGCCCGGTGTTTCCGCCACAGTCATCACGCTAAACGAGGCCGCGAACATCCAAGGATGCCTCGCATCGCTCGCGTGGGCTGACGAAGTCATTGTCGTAGACAGCGGCAGCACTGACGGCACGGCAGCGTTGGCCCGGGTTGCCGGGGCCAGGGTCATCGTTCGAGACTGGCCCGGCTACGCGGCGCAAAAGGACTTCGCGGCCTCCCAGGCGACCCACGACTGGATCCTGTCGGTGGACGCCGACGAACGCGTCACACCCGAACTGGCTGCCGAGATTCGCCGCTTGCTCGATCAGTCTTCGGATCGCGTCGGTTACCGAGTGCCGCGCATCACCTTCCATCTGGGCCGCTGGATTCGCCACACCGACTGGTATCCCGACTATCAGTTGCGCCTCTACGACCGGCGTCAGGCAAGCTGGGCGAAGCGGCTCGTCCACGAGTCGATCACCGCGCGCGGCCCCGTCGGCCAGTTGTCGCACGACCTGCAGCACTACGCATACTGCGACCTCAACCATCACTACGAGACGATGCAGCGGTATACGACGCTGGCGGCTTCTCAGATGGCCAGTGAGGGACGGACGGCCGGTCTCTTTAGCGTGCTCTTTCACCCACCCGCGGCGTTCCTGCGCAACTACGTGCTCAGGGCCGGCTTCCTCGACGGCATGCCCGGCCTCATCATCTCGGCCATGAACGCGCATTACGTCTTCCTGAAGTTTGCGAAGTTGTGGGCACTGCAAGTGGCGCCGCAGGGAGTGAAGAAGGATTGACCTCCGTCCACCTCGACACGGCCCGGACCTGGCGAGGCGGGCAGAACCAGGTGCTGCTCACGGTCACCGGCCTCTGCGAGCTGGGACATCCGGCAGTGCTCGTAGCCCAGGGCAGCGGCGAGCTGTCACGCCGCGCGCACGAGGGCCTGCGCACGGTGGCGCTCAACCCGGCCGGCGAGTTCGACGTGCAGGCGGGTTGGCAGCTACACCGTGCGCTGCGCACGATCAAGCCAGACGTGGTGCACGTCCACGATCCGATGGGCGTCACCCTCATCGCCATGGCGCTGAAGCTTCAACCCCGCCTCGCCCCCCGCCCGCTCATCGTCGCCTCACGGCGGGTGGATTTTCATCTAAAGCGCAATGCATTTTCGCGCTGGAAGTACCGGCACATCGACGTGTTCATCGCGGTGTCGGGGGTCATCGCGCGCATGCTGGTGGAGGATGGGATTCCCGCTGAACGCATCGAGGTGGTGCACGACGGCGTCAATATCAGCGCCATCGACAAGATCGAGGTTGAGGACGTCCACAAGGCGTTCTTCCTGCCGCACGGTGCGCCGATCGTGGGTAACGTGGCGGCACTGGTGCCGCACAAGGGCCAGAGGGTCCTGATCGAGGCCGCCGCGCGGGTCACACGCCAGGTGCCCGATGCGCGGTTTGTGATTTTAGGTGAGGGCGAACTGCGCGACTCGCTCGAACGCCAGGTGAAGGCACTCGGCCTCGAACGACATGTGTTCTTGCCGGGATTCCGTTCCAATGTGATCGCACTTCAGAAATCGTTCGATATCTTCGCGATGAGTTCGGTCACCGAAGGTCTGGGTTCATCAATGCTCGACGCGATGGCGTGCAGCGTCCCCGTCATCGGCACGCGCGCCGGCGGCATTCCCGAGGCGATTGAGCACGATCAAAGCGGATTGCTCGTCCGTCCCAACCATGCGGACGAACTGGCGGCAGCGCTTATCGACCTGCTCAAGAACCCTGAGTTGCGCGCACAACTGGGCGCCGCGGGCCGTCAGCGCGTGCAGAGCGAGTTCAGTGTCGACACAATGGTGGAAGGCACGCTCGCGGTCTACGAACACCGTCTCGCGGCCCGACGCTGGCCTAGCGATCAGTAGGCTCACCGTGGTCGGCAAATGCCCTGAAGCGGACACTGTGTATCGCGCTGCTTCGTCTTGTAGCCGCAGGCGCCCATCATGCTGAGGTGACACAGCGAGAAGTCATATCGCACGGGGTCGAGAGGATCGATGGCGCGCAGAGACTGTGTGATGTCGGCGGCCATCTTCCAGCCCGGCGAGGCACGCTTCGTCAATCGCAGGCACGACCCCGCGCGAATGGTGTGCGTATCAAGCGGGATGACGAGCTGGCCCGGCAACGGCGTCTTCCACCCACCGGGATCCACGCCGTCCTTGCGCACCATCCAGCGGAGAAACAGGTTGAGCCGCTTGCAGGCGCCGCCGCTTGATGGCCGGCTGAAGAAAAAGTACACGCCGGGCGCTTCCGGGACTTTGCCGTACGCCGGCTTCAGATCGATGGCCCGAGCCCGCGTCGAAAACGACTCCAGCGAGTCGGATACATCGGCTGCCTCCGCTGACCAGCCTCTTGCGAAGTACGCCTCGAGCGACCCGGCCTCGTCGAGCATTCGCCGGAGAATCCACAGAAGCGCGACGAGGTCGGGGCCCTTGATCCACCGGTGCACCAGCGGCAGGAGTGCGGCGCCATCGCGGGCAGGCTCGAATCTGCGCACTGCCTTTGCGGGCGACGGCCCCAACACCTGATACACGGCCTCGATGGAAGCGACGATCGACGCCACGCGGCCAAATGCGAGGCCTGCCGCAATGAAGGCGACGATTTCACGATCGTCGCACCGCTCGTACCGCCGAACAACCTGGATGGGATCAAACGCCGACTCGGGATAGTTGAACTCGGCGTATAACCGGTTCAAGTGAGACTGAAAGTCGCTGGGACGTTGGCGCATAAGGAAAAAGCCTCGGGCTTGAGGAACAGCCCGAGCTACGTTACCGAACCCTGGCCCCTCGCTCCTGGCCCCTGGCCTCTGGACTCAGAATGCCGCCACAGGTGTGCCCGCTTTGCACCGCGGACAATCCGCCGCCGGGTAGTTCTCCGGAGCCCGGTACTCCGCGAGCGCGATGTTCGGCACACCAAGGTCCACCACCGCCTCAAGGCGATCGCAAATCTGGACCGTGGCAATGACGATGCCGCCGGCGTCTTCGATGAGAGCCTTGGCACGCTCGAACGTCTTGCCGGTATTCCTCACGTCGTCCACCAACAAGACGCGTTTGCCGAGTACCACTTCCCGGTAGAACGTGCGCAGCACCATCGAACCGTTATGGTCCACCGACAACGGCGCGAAGCAACACGCCGGGTGACTGAGCGGCCGGTGGCCGTCCAGCAGGCCGGCCATTGTGTGCGCCAGGAGTGCTCCGCCCATCACCGGACCCGACACCACCTCAGTAGCGTTCACGAGATCGGCGGGCAACTTCGCGATCAAGTCCTGAGCCACGCGCCAAATCGTCCCGGGCTGCTGGAACAGCCGGTGGGGGTTGAGATACACCGTGCCATGGTAGCCATTCCCATAATCAAAATGGCTGTCCACCATCAGGACGCCAAGGGATTTCAGTTCATTCAGCGATGTCGTCATAAGGGATCAAGCACCTGCATTGCGTCTATGTAATGACGAAGCGCGCCGCGTCAGTCACGGCTGGGTTCGCGTAGAGCACGCGCCCGCCCACGATGGTCGCGGCAGTGGCGCCGCGCAGGCTCCAGCCGTCGAACGGAGAATTTTTCGACTTCGAGACCAACGTCGCGGTGCGAATGGTGACCGGCGCGTCCGGAGCCAGCACGGTGAGGTCAGCAGGTGCACCCACCGAGATGGTTCCACCAAGAATCTTCAGCAGCGACGCCGGGTTAGATGACAGCAGTTCAACAAAGCGCGACAGCGAGATTACACCGGCGTGCACCAGTCGGTCCAGGCACAGCGGCACACAGGTCTCAAGACCAACGATGCCGAAGGGGGCGCGGTCGAATTCGAGCGCCTTTTCGTCGGCGTGATGCGGAGCGTGGTCGGTGGAGATGATGTCCACGGAGCCGTCCCTGAGCCCTTCGATCATCGCGAGGCGATCGGCCTCTTCGCGCAGGGGCGGATTCATCTTCAGGTTCGTGTTGTAGCCCGCGCCCTCTCTGAGAGCCTCGTCAGTGAGCGTGAAGTGATGCGGCGCCACTTCGCAGGTCACCCGGACGCCTCGCGACTTCCCATCGCGCACCGCCCTCATCGTCTGCCTCGCGCTCATGTGGGCCACATGGATGCGGCCACCGGTGAGTTCCGCCAGGCTGATATCTCGCTCGGCCATGATCGACTCGGCCACACCGGGAATGCCGCGCAAGCCGAGCAGTGCCGCCACTGCGCCCTCGTGCGCCACGCCGTCACCCTTGAGCGACGGATCTTCGCAGTGCTCGATGATCGGCACGTCGAACATGCCCGCGTACTCCAGCGCCCGGCGCATCAGTAACGCCGTCGCCACCGGCTTACCGTCGTCTGTGAACGCCACGCAGCCGGCGGCGCGGAGGTCGCCCATCTCGGTCATCTGATCACCCATAGAGCCGAGCGAAACAGCGCCGATCGGATACACACGCGCGAAGCCCGCGTCGGCGGCGCGCTTCAAGATGAACTGGGTCACCGACGCGGAATCGTTCACAGGGTCGGTGTTCGGCATACACGCGACGCCGGTGAACCCGCCGACCACCGCCGACCAGGTGCCGGTGGCAATGGTCTCCTTGTGTTCCTGGCCCGGCTCGCGCAAGTGCACATGCATATCGATGAGCCCGGGCGTGATGACGAAGTCGGCGGGCACGTCCACAACACGCGCCTCGTCGAGCGGCAGGTTTTTGCCAATGGCCGCAACCAGACCGTTTTCGATGCGGATATCAAAGTGCCCGTCGCGGCCTGCCCGAGGATCCACGACACGGCCACCCTTGAGTACGTGCGCGGTTGTTGCTTGAGCCATCATGTCAGTTCCTCTCCCGCCAGCAAATACAACACGGCCATGCGCACGGCCACGCCGTTGGCCACCTGATCCAGAATCACCGACCACGGCCCATCCGCCACAGCCGAGTCAATTTCTACGCCCCGGTTCATCGGGCCGGGGTGCATCACGATGACGTCGGAGGCCGCGTGTGCAAGCCGCGCGGGCGTCAAGCCGAACAAATTAAAGTACTCGCGCAGCGACGGCAGGAAGAGGCCGTACATGCGCTCGTGCTGCACACGCAGCATCATCACCACGTCGGCGTCTTTCACCGCTTCGTCAATCGAGGTGGTGACATGCACGCCCAGCGCCTTAAGCCCGAGCGGAATCAACGTCGCCGGCCCGCACGCGCGCACTTCGGCGCCCATCCTTGTCAACAGCAATACGTTGGACCGCAACACGCGGCTGTGCAGCAGGTCGCCAACGATGGCCACCTTGAGACCGGCCAACCGCCCCTTCCTCTCCCGCATTGTCAACGCATCGAGCAGGGCCTGGGTCGGATGTTCGTGGGTGCCGTCGCCGGCGTTGACGATGCCCGCCTTGCAGATGGTGGACAGCAGATGCGGCGAGCCCGACGCGGCGTGGCGAATGACGATGAGGTCTGGCGACATCGCTTCGAGTGTGCGGGCTGTATCGGCGAGGGTCTCGCCCTTGGTCACGCTCGAGCCGGCGGTGGTGATGCCCATCGTGTCGGCACTGAGCCGCTTTTCGGCCAGTTCGAACGACAGTCGTGTGCGGGTACTGGCCTCGAAAAACAGGTTCACCACGGTGCGCCCGCGCAATGCCGGGACTTTCTTGATCGTACGGGTGCCGATTTCCTTCATGGCCACGGCGGTGTCGAGAATCAACTCGATTTCGCCGGGGTCTAGATCGGCAATGCCCAGCAGATGACGGCTTCGAAGGCGTGTGGCGACGGTCACGACGCACCTTCCACTTCGTCCACTTCCACTTCGTCGCGACCGTCGATCTCGAGCAGCCTCACCTGCACACTCTGCTGACGCGAGGTCGGGACGTTACGACCGACATAGTCGGCTCGAATGGGTAGTTCGCGATGGCCGCGGTCGACCAGGACAACCAACTGGATGGCGTTGGGCCGGCCGAAGTCGATGAGCGCATCCAGGGCAGCGCGAATCGTCCGTCCCGTGTAGAGCACGTCATCGACCAGGAGGATGGTGCGGCCGTCGATTGAAAACGGGATATCGGTGCGCCGCAGGATCGGCTGAGGCCCCACCTGATGTTTCATCAGGTCATCGCGGTACAGGGTGATGTCGAGCGTGCCGGTGGGCACATCATAGCCGCCGGCAGTTTTGAGATTCGCGGCCAATCGTTCGGCGAGCGGCACACCACGGGCACGGATTCCAATCAGGGCCAGCTTATCGGCACCACGATTTCGTTCAAGAATTTCGTGCGCGATGCGCATCAGGCTTCGCCCGACGCGGTCGGCATCCATCACGATAGGCATGTCTTCCCCTCTTTGCGGCCTCTCGGGACCGCGTTAAAGAGCAGGCACAGCATAACACGGGCCTGCAGACCGTCCAGGGTCCAGGGTTCGCGGATGTCGCTCACCGCTCGTGAGTAGAAATATAGGTCACAGGATGCTCGCGCCTGAACGCGCGGACGAACATGTCCGAGCGTGCGAAGCCGTCCATGTCACGCCCCACCGGCAGGCCGAGGTAATAGAGCACGGTGGGCGCGACGTCGACGATGGCCCCGCGCGGGAGCTCCGCGTGAAGGACCTGTGAGCCGTGCGCAATGATGAAGCCGTCGGGCGCGCCCTCGTGGCTGCCGGTTAGGTCCGCCTGTCCAAGGAGCCGTGCCAGCAAACGCTTGGGCAAGGTCACACGCTCCATACCGAAGCCCGACACCACCAGGAGCAGATCGCCAGGGGCCTGACGATCGATCACGCGTCCGATGTCGGCATCGATCTCATCGTAGTAGGCATCGAGAAACGCCACGCCGGCCGCGGCTTCCGGCGTGACGCGGGCGGGCCGGCCCGGACCAGCGTTGCCCCAGTGCATGTGCGAGAACGGGTCGATGCCCTGGTAGCGCAGCGCGGTCACTCTGGGCGCGAACTGAGGCTCCAGACGCCGCGCCACATCGCGGTACACGCGGTCCCAGCGCGCCGGCAGTCCCCCATCCGCTTCAGCTTCGACCGGGGACGTCACAGGCGACTCGGCGCTGGCCCACCCCGAAAACTCCTCGGCATCAAAGACTTCGCGTGCGATCTCCACGGCGCTGGTCGGCACGCCGGCGCGCGCGTCGGCAAGCCGCAGTGGCGAGCTGGTGCCGCGATGGAAGCGATCGGAAATGAGGTAGCCCCGCGAAAGCCGGGCGGGATACGTCAGCGGCCATCGGACAATCCCCGACGCAAAGCCATAGTCGGCGGCAATGTCCCAGAACGGGCGGGTGCGCACCGACGCAGCGGTAACGGCGCCTTCACTGACGTAGCCCTGTTGGATGAGGCCGTACGCGAAACAGTAGTCGGGCAACAGATCCACCGGATCGTCTTCGCCAGGGTCGATGCGAAAGACCGCGTTCGAGCGCACGCCGTTTTTGGGCGGGTATTTTCCAGTGGCGGCTGCTGCCCACACCGGCTCGGCCTGCGTCGGCTTGAGCGTTGCCAGGTCCATGACTGCGCCGCGATCGAGGATGCGGCCGAAATTTGGCAACTGCCCGGCCGCCACGCGTTCCCGTACGAGGCTCAACGACGCGCCGTCAAGCAGGATCATGTGGACGCGGGGCCCCATCTGCGCCAGTACGGTGCCCCGCTGGGGCAGCGACACAGCACGAGGCACCGTCGGCACGGGCAATTCACCGGGGCCGCGGAACCAGAGCGGGACCGCCACTGACGCGATCAATGTCACAGTGAGAAGAACGCCGGCGGCGCGTGTGCCCGAACGCCCAAACGAATAGCGCAAGGCCACCACGCCGACAAGGATTACGGCAATCACGGTTTGGGATACTGCTGCGCTCCACATGCGCGCGGCCGTCAACTCGCCGAGCACCGCCCTGAAGCCTTGCAGGTTGCCCCAGGTCACGAGCGCCGTCGCCGCGGCAAACGCGGCGCCAAGCCAGGCGAGCATGCGGACGCTCAGCCAGCCTGGTTGCAGCGGTCGCGACGCGAGTACCTCGCGGACCAAAATCACCAGATACACGGCCACTGTCAGAGGCAGTCCGTAGTACGCCACCAGAGCCAGAAACCACTGGCCGGATGTTCGGGAAAACAGTGGAACCTGCGGATTGATGAGGAGAACGACCACCGCAAGATAGACCGCGCCGAGTACGCCACCGATCAGGGCGTTGGTCAACATCCTCAGGTATCGCATGGGCCTGCCAATTTTAGTCTCGGAACCCATGGTCGTATACTTTCCTGCTGATGCCTGTTGATATCCCGGCCGCAGTGATTGGCAACACGCGGCTGACCCCCGAGTACAACGTTTTGTCACTGGCTGCGCCCGGCGTGGCTGAACACGCCGCCCCCGGACAGTTCGTCATGGTGAAGACCGCCCCGGGCCTGGACCCGCTCTTACGACGGCCGTTTTCCATCTTCGAGATCCTGCGCGACGCGTCGGGCGCGCCGGTGGGGATCAGCCTCCTGAACAAACGCGTGGGCGTCGGCACCTCGCTGCTCTACGACGCGCGCGACGGCGATCGCATCGACTGCCTGGGTCCGCTCGGCAAACCGTTTGAGCCGGTTGATCCGCCAGCCGAAGCGTGGATGGTGGCCGGCGGCGTTGGTTTGGCGCCCTTTGCCACACTGGCACAGGCGCTGGCGGCGCGCGGCACCTCGATGACGCTCTTTTACGGCGGACGCAGCGCGGCAGACCTCTTCCACGAGTCGTTTTTTACGGGCCTCGGCGCAACGCTGGTGATTACGACCGACGATGGCAGTCGCGGCGAACGCGGGCGCGTCACACGGCCGCTCGAACGCGCGCTTGCGGCGCGCGCAGCCACTCTGCCGGTCACGATGTACGCGTGCGGGCCAACCCCGATGATGCGCGCCGTGGCGGACCTGGCCGCCACGCACGCGCGGCCAACGTTCGTGTCGCTCGAACCCGTGATGGGCTGCGGCATGGGCGGATGTTACAGCTGCGTGGTGCGGGTCACCCGGCCGGGCGGCACACATTTCGTCCGCTCATGTATCGAAGGGCCGGTGTTTGATGCGGCTTCGGTCGTGTGGGACGCGCTCAAGGGAGGGCACCACTAATGGCCGACCTTTCCGTCAAGATCGGGTCGCTCACACTGAAGAATCCCGTCATCGCTGCGTCCGGGTGCTTCGGCTATGGCCTTGAGTACGCGTCAGCGGTGGACGTTTCCGCCCTGGGCGGCGTCGCGGTCAAGGGGCTCTTCCTCAACGAACGCGAAGGCCATGCTCCACCTCGCATCGTCGAGACTCCAGCCGGCATGCTCAACGCAATCGGCCTTCAGGGCATCGGCGTGCACCGTTTCGTGAGGGAGAAGCTGCCCGAGTTGCGGCGTCTCGGCGTCACGACCATCGTCAATGTCTGCGGATCGACCATCGACGAGTACTGCGAAGTTACCCGAGTGCTGTCAGACGCCGAGGGCGTTGGCGCGATCGAGCTCAATATCTCCTGCCCGAACATCAAGGAGGGCGGCATCCAGTTTGGCTGCAGCCTCACAGGCACGTACGACGTCGTCAGCGCGGTGCGGAAGGTCACATCGCTGCCGCTCGTGCCGAAGCTCACGCCGAACGTCACGGACCCGGCGTCGTTTGCGCGCGCGTCTGAAGACGCGGGCGCCGATGCCATCTCGCTAGTGAACACGTTTCTGGCCATGGCCATCGATGTCGAAACGCGCAAGCCGAAACTCACGAACCTGATGGGCGGCCTGTCGGGACCGGCGATCCGTCCCATCGCGGTGCGCATGGTGTGGGAGTGCCGGCAGGCGGTGAAGTTGCCGATCATCGGCATGGGTGGCATCGCCACGGTGACCGATGTGCTGGAGTTCATCATCGCCGGGGCCGACGCCGTACAGGTGGGCACGGCCAACTTTGTGTATCCCACGCTCTGGGCGGATATGATTGACGGCATTGACAAGTATCTCGATCGGCATGGGATTGCGCGTGTGGCTGATCTCGTCGGAAAGATGGAGCGATGAATCCCATCTTGATTGCGCTCGACGTGCCGTCGGCCGCCGCCGCATTGGCCCTGACTGACGCGCTGCGCGGCAGCGTGGCCGGCTACAAGATTGGTAGCCAGTTGTTCACCGCCGAGGGACCGTCAATCGTGCGCACTCTGGCCGAGCGCGGCGACAAGGTCTTCCTCGACCTGAAGTTTCATGACATCTCGAACACTGTGGCTGGAGCGATCGAGTCTGCAAGCCATCTGGGCGCGTGGATGATGAACGTGCACGCGTCGGGTGGCCAGGCGATGATGAGCGCGGCTGCCGAAGCTGCCGATCGCGCGGCCACTGCCGGGCGTCCCCGCCCGCTGGTGATTGCTGTGACGGTGCTCACGAGCATGAGCGCGGAGGCCCTCGCGAGTGTGGGCGTCCACCGGTCGCCTGCCGAACAGGTGGTGCATCTCGCGTTGATGGCCAAGGCCTCCGGGATGGACGGCGTGGTGGCCTCACCACAAGAGACGACCGCCATTCGCGACGCCTGCGGGCACGACTTTCTCATCGTCACGCCAGGAATTCGTGGAGGCAGCGCGGAACAAACCAGCGGCCGCCAGGATCAGTCACGCACGATGGCCCCGGGCGACGCGATGCGCGCAGGCGCGTCGTACCTGGTGGTGGGCAGGCCGATTACTGGGGCAAGCGATCCGCGATCGGCGGCACAAGCGGTCATCGAGGAGTTGAGGGGGACGGGTCTGTTTTCCACAGATCCAGCCAAAAAGGGGACAGGCCTCAGTTAAGTTTCCCTACTGAGACCTGTCCCCTTTTTGGCTGGATCTGTGGAAAACAGACCCGTCCCCCTATTTCGCCGTGATCACGAACTGTCCGCGCCGGTTCTGCTGGAAGCAGGCTTCCGTCTCGTCCATGCAGGTGGGCTGTTCTTCGCCCTTGCTCACGATGCTGACGCGCGCGGCGGCCACGCCCAGGCTCACAAGATAATCGCGCATTGAATCCGCACGGCGCTCGCCAAGCGCGAGGTTGTATTCGTTCGTGCCGCGCGAGTCGGCGTGGCCCTCCACCGTGACGCGTGTTGACGCCCAGCGCATCAGCCACGTGGAGTTCTTCTGGAGGCTGGCCTTGCCGGCGTCGCTCAAGTCGGCGCTGTCGTAGTTGAAAAACACGGTATCGAGCGGCTTCTGCTGATTCAGCCCTTCCAGCGTCCAGTTCGCAAACACCTGGTCCTCGGTGGGCACGGGCGTAGCCTGCGCCACGGGCGGCGGTGGCGGCGGTGTCTGGGGCGGTGGCGCCGGGGGCGGCGGGGCCGCGACAACGGCGGGTGGAGAAGGCGGCGCGGGCGTCGGCGGCACAACCTTTGCGCCGCAGGCAACTGTTACGGCCAACGCGCCGGCCGCGAGCACGCCAGAGGTGATTTTAAAAGTGTCTCGATACATCCACATTCTCCCGTAACGTCGTCGTTGAGATTTTCAGACCTGCCGAGCTTACAAACCCACGCCAGATGTGTCAACGACGAACGAAAGCAAAAATCCTGATCTCCCCCATAAAATGGATTCCCATGCACAGGATCGACCCGATGGACGCCATGCTCGAAGCCACGGCGCGTGCCGAGGATGACCATTTCTGGTTCAGGGGCCTGCGGCGCTCGGCGCGCGTCATGCTCGACGCGGCCCTGAAAGGCCGCCGATTGGAGCGGATCGTGGACTGCGGCGCGGGAACCGGCCGCAACCTCGACTGGCTTCGCAAGTACGGGCCGGTCGTGGGCATCGAACGCTCGCCCACAGGCCTGGCGGTGGCGCGGGCGCACGGCCGCCTCATGGTGCAGGGCACCGTGGCGGCACTCCCCCTGCCGTCCGCATCGGTGGACCTGGCCACGTCGTTTGATGTGCTTTATTGCCTGCCGGAAGCCGACGAGCGCGCCGCTCTGGCCGAGATGGCTCGAGTCCTTCGGCCCGGCGGCCTGGCACTACTCAATGTGGCCGCACTCGACATGCTCCACGGCGCGCATTCCACGCTGACGCGGGAGCTGCGGCGCTATAGCCGAGCCCGGCTGCGCGGGCGGTTGGAAGGTGCGGGATTCACGATTGACCGGATGTCGTTCACGAACTTCTCGACGTTCCCAGCGACGCTGGCCGTACGGGCATTTGATCGATGGTCGGGCCGCGCCGCACAGGCGTCGGACGCCGACCTGCTGGTGCCGTCACCGCCCATTAACCGGACCCTGAACCTGGCGCTTGCGGCCGAGGCCCAGGTCATGCGTTACGTGAACCTGCCTGTGGGCACATCATTAATGTGTCTGGCGCATCGAACCTGAACGCGACCAACTATTCGTCCCAGTCGTCACCGTCGGCGTCATCGTCATCGTCATCGGCGATGTCGTCGTCACCTTCAGCGGCGGCGGTCTTTTCCTCTTCTTCTTGGTCGTCGTCGTCTTCTTCGTCGTCTTCATCGTCCGACTCGAATTCAAGCGGGTCGAGGGACGCGAGTCGAAGGTTGCTGGCGCAGCCGTCACAGACCCACGGATCGCCAACCTCCATTTCTTCGAGATCCGTTTCGTCGATCTTGATTTCGATATCGCATTCCGGGCAGGTCACCATAAACTCTCCTCCGACTTCAGACCGCGATTATAAATGATGCCGGACAAGATTATTCTGATCGCGCATCGCGATGCCGATGTGCGTCACCGATTTTCTGCGGCGCTGGCTGAGGCGCGTCATACGCCCGTCACGGCAGCCACGGCGGCGGCAGCCGACCTGGCCGCCCGGGATGCCGCCCAGCCTGTCAACCTGGCTCTCATTGATGCAGGCCTGCGGGACGACGCGCCGGCGTGGATTCTAACGCTGCGCGGAGACTCCGGGCGGCCAGTGCTCGTGTTTGCTGGCAGTGTGGCGTCGTCGGCCGACGCCCGCGCCCTGCTGGCCGTGCCTATTGCCGGTTACGTCAACGAATACGCGTCACCGGCGCAGATCTTACCGGCGCTCGCGCCCCATCTGTTTCCGGCCAGCTTCGATCGCCGATTGAGCGCGCGGGTGCCGCTGGGTATCCCCGTGTCCTACCGCGCCGGCCAGACGATTGCAACCGCTGTCACGCTGAATCTTGGACGAGGCGGGCTGGCCATACGCACGCTGAGCCCCCTGAGTCCGGGGACCCTGGTCGACCTGAAGTTCAGAGTGCCTGGCAGGTCAGAGATCGAAGCGCGTGGACGCGTGGTGTGGTCGGACCGCTCGGTCGGCATGGGTATTCAGTTCGATCACATGTCGGCGAGCGACCAGCAGATTATTGACAGGCTGGCGTAAGGCGTCGCGGTCTCGGGCTTGAGGAACAGCCCGAGTGTCTCCGCACGCAAGCGCTAGCGCCGTGACAGCAGGCCGGTGCCGCGCAGGCCGTTGGCCACCACCAGGAGCGACGCGCCGGTGTCAGCCAGCACTGCCATCCAGAGCGTGGCGAGACCCAGCGCGGCGAGGGCGACAAACGCCAGCTTGAGGCCGAGCGCGATGGCGACGTTGACTCGAATGGTCTGCACCGTGGCGCGACCGAGGCGGACGGCGAACGGCAGCTTCGACAGGTCGTCGGACATCAGTGCCACGTCCGCTGTCTCAAGCGCGACGTCGGTGCCGGCGGCGCCCATGGCGATGCCGACATCGGCGGTGGCCAATGCCGGCGCGTCGTTGATGCCGTCTCCAACCATGGCCACGGTGCCATGCTCGCGCTGCAGCATTTCCACGAGTATGACCTTGTCGGCCGGCATCAGGTCCGCGTACACCTCGTCAACGCCCGACGACTTACCAATTATCTCGGCGGACCGCCGTGTGTCGCCAGTGAGCAGCACAACATGCTCCACGCCCGCGTCACGCAACGACTGCGCCACCGAGGTGCTGCCTGCACGCGGTTGGTCGGCAAGCCCAATCACGCCGAGTGCCGCACCGTCGCGCCCGATGAATACCGGCGTGCTGCCGCCCGCCTCGATCTCCGCCATCCGCGCGTGGACTGCATCGGTGCAGAGTTGGCGCGATTCAAAGAACCTGTGACTGCCGATCACCGCCACGGACGCGGCCACCAGCGCCTCAGCGCCAAGGCCAGGCAGCGCGCGGAACCGTTCGCCCGCGGTGACATCAAGGCCGGCATCGCGCGCGTGGCCGACAATGGCGCGGCCGATGGGATGCTCCGACCGCGCTTCAAGCGCTGCGGCCACCGACAGCACATCGTCTGCACTGGCGCCGTTGACGCCAAGCACATCAGTGACGGCCACGCAGCCGTCGGTCAGCGTGCCCGTCTTGTCGAAGGCCACGCAGCGAACTGCCGCTAGCCGTTCGAGGCTAGCGCCGCCTTTGATGAGCACACCGACCCGCGCCGCCACCGTCAACGCCGACACCACGGTCACCGGCGTTGAGATCACCAGCGCGCAGGGGCACGACACGACGAGCAGTACCAGTGCGCGATATGCCCAAATACCCCATTCACCACCCGCCAGCGAAAGCGCTTCCACCGAGCCAATCACCGGCGGCACCACTGCGATCAGGACGGCCAACGCGACCACAGCGGGCGTGTATCGCCGCGCGAACGTCTCCACCAGCGTCTGTGTAGGCGCTCGCTGCGCCTGCGCCTGCTCCACCATGTGGACGATACGGGCGATGGTGCTGTCCTGCGCCAGGCGCGTCACTCGCACATCGAGTGAGCCGTTGCCGTTGATGCTGCCGGCGAACACGTTGTCACCCGGCGCCTTTTCGACAGGAAACGACTCGCCGGTCACCTGAGCCTGATTCAGCGCGGATTCGCCGGAGACGACCATGGCGTCGACGGGGACCTTTTCGCCGGGCCGCACGAGCACCATGTCGCCGGGCACGAGTTGCGCGACAGGCACGGTGACCACCGTTCCATCCCTGCGCACCAAAGCCTCGCTGGGCGCCGTGGTCATCAGGTTACGAATCGCGCGGCGAGCACGGGCTATGGTTCGCGATTCGAGCCACTCGGAAACACCGAACAGCCAGATGACGGTGGCGGCTTCCAGCCACTCGCCCAGGATGAGGGCGCCGGCCACGGCAATGACCATGAGCACATGAATGTCGAGAACGCGGCGTCGCACCGAACGCCTTGCGTTGCGCGCGGGTCCCGGAATGGTGAGAGCGATGGCGAGGGCGTGGAGCGCGAAGGCTCCGCCCTCATATCCGAGCCAGGAGAGACCGCCACCGAGGGCGATGGCAGCGCCCGCCGTGGCCATCATGGCGGTCAGGCGCGCGGCCGGTGGCGGTGGCACCGCGGGCGTGCAGACGTCGCCGCTGCAGCAGGCGTCACTCACGGTGTCCCCTCTTCGCATGTGAGTGTTCCATCACGTGTTTTCGCGTGTCTTGGAGCAACCCGATCACGTGGTGGTCATCCAGTGAATAAAACGCCAGGCGTCCGGTCCGGCGCACCCGGACGAGCCTCGCTGTGCGCAGGAGCCGCAACTGATGCGAAACGGCAGACTCGGACAGGCTGACCAGGGCCGCCAAATCACAGACGCACCGTTGGCCGTGCGAGAGGGCGTCGAGCAATCGGACCCTGGTCGGGTCACCGAGCAACTTGAACACCTCAGCCACCGATATCAGAACGGAGCCTGTCAGCAACTTGGCCCGGATACGGTTCAGAAGGTCGGGATCGGACGTGTGAGGTTCGGCGCAGGTAGCGTTCACCACGCATTGATATATGAGCATTTGTTCATATGTCAAGGCAGGCCAAAAAGACACCCGACGTCTTTTTGGCTTTTTCGCATACGATTGAGCTTCCTAAGCACTGGCCGACGGTCTCGCCGTCGCGTCGGACAACGCGGAGAGCACTGATGATCGAGGTTCAACACCTCACGAAACGCTACGGGCCTGTCACGGCGGTGGACGATGTGAGCTTCCGCGCCGAGAAGGGCGAAATCCTCGGGCTGCTTGGGCCAAACGGCGCGGGCAAGACCACCACGATGCGGGTACTGACGGGCTACATGCCGGCCACCGAAGGGTCGGCCACGGTCGCCGGGTACGACGTCTTCACGAATCCCATCGAGGCGAAACGCAGGGTCGGCTACCTTCCCGAAACGCCGCCGCTCTATCCCGACATGACGGTACGCGAGTACCTCACGTTTGTGGCGAAGCTCAAACTGCCGGGCTCGGTATCGAGGTCCGAACGGATCTCGCGGGTCAACGGCGTGATGACGAAGACCAACATCACCGACATGGCCAACCGCCACTGCGCGAAGCTCTCAAAGGGCTACAAGCAGCGGGTCGGCCTGGCGCAGGCGCTGATTCACGACCCGGAAGTGCTCATCCTTGATGAGCCCACCGCAGGCCTGGACCCGAAACAGATCATCGAAGTGCGAGACCTGATTCGTGCGCTCGCAGGCAATCACACGGTGGTGCTGAGCACGCACATCCTCCCCGAGGTGTCGCAGACGTGCCGACGCGTGGTCATCATCAATCGCGGCCGCGTGGTGGCCGTGGATACGCCAGACAACCTGACACAACAATTGAAGGGATCGGCCACGTTGTACGTGCAGGTGGACGCCGCCGGTGCGGACGCCGCTGCGGCCCTTTCGACCATCATCGGTGTGCGGCAGGTGTCTGAGCACGATCGTCGTGAACAGTCGGTGGGCTTTGAAGTAGCCTCTGACACCGAGCGCGACATCCGGCGCGATGTCGCCCGGATGATCGTGGACAAGGGTTGGGGCCTGCTTGAACTGCGGCCCCTGCGACTGAGCCTGGAGGACATCTTTCTGCAGTTGACGACGGATGAGAATCAGCTGGCCGGCGGGTCCAAAGAATTTGCTTTTCCCTTCGACGGGGCTCAGGGCGACGCGGCTGAAGCCGCGTCGGAAAGCGAGGCGACTCCCAATGCGTAATGTCTTCACCATCGCCGGCAAGGAATTGCGCGGCTTCTTCGCCTCGCCCATGGGCTGGATCATCATGGGCCTGTTTGCCCTGCTCTTCGGCTACTTCTTCCTGGCGCACCTGGACTACTTCGTCGGCCAGAGCATGCAGGCGCAGCAGGGCGGCGGGCCGATCAATGTGAACCAGTTCATGATTCGGCCGCTGCTGCAGAACGTGGCGCTCATCAACCTCTTCCTGCTGCCGATGATCACGATGCGGGCGTACGCGGAAGAGAAGCGGTCTGGCACGATCGAGCTGCTGCTGACCTCACCGGTGACCGACGTCCAGATCATCCTGGGCAAGTTCCTCGGGGTGCTGGGCTTTTACGCGGCCTTGCTGGCCGTCACGATGCTCTACATCGGCATCCTGTTTGTATTCGGCAACCCCGAGTGGAAACCGGTGCTGACCGGCTACTTCGGCCTGCTGCTCATGGGCGGATGTTTCCTCTCGGTGGGCCTCTTCATTTCGAGCACGACAAAGAACCAGGTGGTGGCCGGCGCGGCCACCTTCGTGGTCTTCCTGTTGCTGTGGATCATCAGCTGGCTCGGACAAAGTGCCGGCCCGGCGGTGGCGAGCCTGCTCGACTACCTCTCGATCGTGTGGCACTTTGACGATTTCGGGAAGGGCGTCATCGACACCAAGCATGTGATTTATTACCTGAGTTTCATCACCTTCGGACTCTTCCTCACCCTGAAGTCTGTGGACACTGAACGGTGGAGGGGCTGATCGTGAAAACACTCATTGGATTCCTCGGGTGGTTTGGAGTGGCGCTGGTCGCCGGCGCCGTCGTCATTCGCTACACTCAACCCGAGCTCATGGAATGGTCGCAGCGGCTGGCCATTGCGGGCCTCGTGGTCACCCTGCTCTACACGCTCGGCCAGTGGCGCGACATCGCCCGCTCGTTCCAGGGGCGCAACGTCAAGTACGGGACGATCGCGGCCGGCAGTTTGGTGGTGTTTCTCGGCATCCTGATCGCCGTCAACTGGATCGCCAACCGGCAGAACAAACGCTGGGACCTCACCTCGACCAAACAGTTCGAGCTCTCGGACCAGACCAAAAAGGTCGTGTCGTCACTCACCCAGCCGGTGGCCGTCAGGGTGTTTCACAGCACGGCCGACGTGCAGCGATTCCGCGACCGGCTCGCCGAGTATCAGTACCTCTCGTCACAGTTGAAGGTAGAGTTCTTCGACGTCGAGAAGCAGCCCCTTGAAGCGCAGAAGTACGAAGTGGCGCAGTTCGGCACCATCGTCTTTGAATACGCAGGGCGGCGCGAACGCGCCAACACCGACACTGAGCAGGAGATCACCAACGCCCTGATCAAAGTGGTGGAAGGCAAAGCGAAGAAGGTCTACTTCATCCAGGGCCATGGCGAACGTGACTCGGCCGGCGCCGACCCGCGCGGCTACAGCCAGATTGCCGAAGCGCTCAAGAGCGACAACTTCGAGGTGGCACCGCTCGCGCTGGCCCAGGACGCGACCGTGCCTGAAGACGCCACGATGCTCGTCATCGCCGGACCAACCAGCGACTATATGGCCGGTGAGATGGACCTGCTCCGAGGTTACCTTGGCAAGGCGGGCAAAGTGATGCTCCTGCTTGATCCGCCCGACGCAACCGGCGGCATGACCGTGCCGAACCTAGTGGCACTGGCGAATGAGTGGGGAATCACCGTCGGCACGGACATCGTGCTGGATGCCAGCGGTATGGGCCGCGCCATCGGCGCGGGACCGGAAGTGCCGCTCGCGATGAGTTATCCCGCGCACCCGATCACGGACGGATTCCGGGTGATGACCGCGTTCCCGATGACACGATCGGTGACGCCAATCGAAGGCGGCACAGCGGGCAAGACGGCGCAGAGCCTGGTGCAGACCAGCCCGCGCAGTTGGGCGGAAAGCGACATCAAGGCGCTTTACGTCACGGGTAAGCCCGTGCCGGCCGAGCCAGGCGACAAGGCGGGTCCGATTTCCATCGCAGCGGCTGTGACCGGAGAGGCCACGGCCGCTCCGGCTCCGACCGAACCAGCCGCGCCACAGTCTGAGGCGCGGCTCGTGGTCGTTGGGGACGCCGACTTCGGCTCCAATGGCGCACTCGGCATCCAGGGCAATCGCGACCTGTTCCTGAATATGTCGAACTGGCTGGCGCAGCAGGAGAACCTGATCGCCATCCGCGCCAAGGACCCCGAAGACCGGCGCATTCAACTGACCGAGGACCAGAGCAGCCGCATCTTCTGGCTGGCGCTCGTGATCATCCCGCTCGCGCTGATCGGTGTCGGCGTACGCGTGTGGTGGACGAGGCGCTAGCGCCATGCGAAGCGGCCGGTCTTTTCTGCTCATGCTCGTGGTGGCCGCAGGCCTGGGCGGCTACATCTACTTCGTCGAGATGAAACGCGACCCGGTGACCGACACGGCCACGCCGGCGCGCGAGAAGGTGTTCACGATCGAAGCGGGCACCATTGAAGACGTGGAAATCACCACCGCCACATCTCAGATCGTGCGCGTCTCGCGCAAGGACGCTGTGTGGTCGCTCGTCGCCCCTGAGGCTCCCCTGGGAATTGAAGAAGCAGACACGGTGGAAGTCACCACGGTGATCTCGTCGCTGGAATCACTGGAGCGGGTTAAGGTCATCGATGAAAACCCCGCTACTGTCGCGCCCTTTGGCCTGGCGCCGGCGCGTATCAAGGTGGCGTTCAAGACGGCTGGCGACGCCCCGCAGAAAGTGCTGCTCATCGGCAACAAGACGCCGACCGGTGGAGACCTGTACGCGAAGCTCGATAACGCCCCAGGCGTTTTCCTGATTGGAGCGTTCCTTGAAGATACCTTCAATCGCAAGCCCTTCGATCTGCGCGACAAGACCGCGCTGAAGTTCACCCGGGAGGCTGTAGACAGCATCACGCTCGCGCAGGGAACGACGCGTGTGACGCTCGCCAAGACCGGCACCGACTGGCGTTTCACTGGCCCCAACGGCGCACGGGCCGATGCTGCGGCCGTGGACGCCCTGATTGGACAGCTCGCTCAGGCACGGATGACCAGTATCGCCGCGGCCGACGCCGCCTCCGCCAAGCCTGCCGAGTACGGCCTTGATAAGCCTCAGGTGGTGGCCACCATCGGCGCCGGCTCAACCAAAGCCGAACTCGCGATCGGCAAGAAGGAGGATGACACCCACTTCTTCGCACGCGATCTGTCGCGACCGCTTGTGTTCGGCGTGGACAAAGCGCTGCTCGATGAGCTGCTGAAGAAGGCCGACGACTTCCGCGTGAAAGACGTCTTCGCGTACCGGTCCTTCACTGCGAACGGCATGGACGTGGCCTCCAGTGGTCAGACCTACACCTTCGCCAAGAAAAAAGCTGAGGGCGAGACGTCGCTCGAAAAGTGGTGGCAGACCGTTCCGGCGTCAAAGGAACTCGAGTCGGCAAAGTTCGACGACTTCCTGATGACGATATCGAACCTGAGGGCCGAAAGTTTTGTGGCTGCTGCGCACACAGGTGGCGAAACCATCACCATCACGGCGCGCTTCGGCGACGCCGCCGCCCCGCAGACGGAAACCGTCACCCTGCGAAAGGTCGGAACGGTCGTGCACGCGATTCGCGCAGGCGAACCGGGTGCGGCTGTCGTTTCCACAGCCGACTTCGACCGCGCGCTGGTGCTGTTCAAGGAACTCACGAGCGCGAAGTGAGTCCAGGGTCCAGGGTCCAGGGCTTGCCTCGCCGTCGCCGCAGAGCGGCGACGGCGGGTCTAGGGTTCGCCCTCCTGATTCTCGCCGCCGGTTGCGCTACAACGCCTGCGAAGGCACCACAGCCAAAGGTCACCCCATCCGCGGTCGCCCCAGCGCCCGCCGGCCCTATCGATCGCCGCGAGGCGCTGGACGCCATCTTCAACGACCCCCTCTTCGCCCGCGCCACGTTCGCCGTGCGGGTCGAGTCCCTCGCGGATGGCCGCGTACTCTACACGCGCAACAGCGAAAAGCTCGTGATGCCCGCGTCCAACATGAAGTTGTTGACGATGGCGGTGGCTGCGGAGAAGTTGGGATGGGATTTCAGGTTCGAGACGAAGCTGGATGCCGCAGGCACGGTGACCGATGGCGCGCTCACCGGTGACCTGGTTGTTGTTGGCGGCGGAGACCCGTCGATTGACTCCCAGAACTTTGGCGCCTCACCGCTGTTTGATGAGTGGGCGGAGAGCTTGCGCGCGGCAGGTATTCGGCGAGTCGAAGGCCGGCTGATCGGCGATGACAACCTGTTCGACGACACCGTGATTGGACCCGGTTGGGCCTGGGATTACCTGGGCGACGGGTACGCGGCCGGGTCGAGCGCCCTCAACTACAACGAGAACACGGCCGTGATCCGCATCTGGCCGGGGGCCACGGTCGGTGCGCCCGCACGCGTTGAACTCAGCCCGACCGGCCACGGACTGGCGCTCACATCCACAGTCACTACATCCGCCGCCGACGGCACCCCGTCGATGTCGCAGTTCCGCCAGCCCGGCACTAAAGCCCTTCTGCTGAACGGGACGATTCCGCTCGACCGCGCGCTGATCGTACGGACGGCCGCGATCGAAAATCCAACGCAGTTCTTCGTCAATGGCTTCAAGGCGGCCCTTGAGGCCCGCGGAATCGACGTTCGTGGCGGGGCGTGGGATATCGACGCTCTCACCACACCGCCAGTCGAGACATCACGGCGCACTCTCGCGACCCGGCGCTCGCTGCCGCTCTCGTCTCTCGGTGCATATTTTCTCAAAGAGAGCCAGAACTTCTACGGCGAAGCCATCCTCAAGACGCTGGGCCAGCGCCTGGGCCGCAGCGGCAGCACGACGGCGGGCCGCCGCGTGGTGAACGAAACACTCACCACCTGGGGTATTCCCGAAGACTCGTACCTCATGTATGACGGCTCCGGTCTCTCGCGCTACAACTACGTCTCCGCCGACGCCATCGTCTTCCTCTTCAAACATGTATGGAGTGATGAGCGCCAGCGCGGGCCATTTCTCGCGGCGCTCCCTGTGGGCGGACAGGATGGCACGCTGGGCCTGCGCATGCGCAATACGGTGCTGGCCGGGCGAGTGCAGGCCAAGACGGGAACGATCTCAAACGTGCGCTCGCTTTCGGGTTTCCTTGTCACCGAGTCCGGCGAACGGCTCGTCTTTTCGATGATCGCCAATCACTTCATCGCGACCAGCGCGCAAGTAGACGCGGTCGTGGAGCGAGCGCTCGCGTACCTTTCTCGCTCGCGATAGCGGCGTGTGTGTGATCGCCTCCAGCAGAACTCGGGCTTGAAAATCAGGCCGAGCTACGTGGTCTTCCTTGCGTAAATACGGTGCCCAACCGAGTGGGCTGTCCGGCCATCGTCTGAGTGTGCTCGATGATTAGGCGCCCTCCGGCGTCCATGGACTAGATCTGTTGTGAGTCTATCTTTTCGTCTTTGGAATAGGTACTCGTGATGGTGATGACGACCTGGGCGCCTTCCCACACGGCCTTGGAGATAGTGACGATTTTCTGGCCGTGAGAGCCGAGGTCATTGCGGCTTTCGGTGCCATCGGGTTTATATATAGCGTTGTGGCCGTCGCCCTCCGACGCATGGCCTGCGGAGAGCGTCGTTGCCGTATGACGCACGAACTGCTCCTGCCCCGCCGAGTCAGCCGGCGTGACGACGACCTAGGTGCCGGTAAAGTCGGGCTTCTGCTGGGCCTCCAGCATCACCGATACAAACACAACGGCCGCGAGCAGGCTCATTCTCCAGGGTTTCACAACGCCACCTTTCCCCACTTCTCCACTTTCCCAGTTACTTCCCGCCTCCCTTTTTGGCGAGCGACTTGTAGTACTCCTCGATGAGGTTCCGGAAGTTGGCGGGAATTTCTTCGTTCGCGTTGAGGAAGAGCGCGTTGCTGGACTGGTCGAGCTTCTTGCGCAGGTCGAACTCGAACTTCTTGAGCGTTTCAAGCGCGGCGGTGGTCAGTTCCTGGACACCGAGCGGATCGCGGAAGGCACTTTCGCTGTCGAGTTGACGGAGTTGCCGCACGACGTCCTCAAGGTCTTTCGCAGGGATACCGGCTTGCTGCAGCGCCTGGCGCAGCGCCTGGGCATCCATCGTGCGCTCCACGAGTTCGCGGCGGAACTGCCGAATCGATTCAGCCGAGTACTGCTGACCGGTGTTGCGTGCATCATCACTTGAACCACCTGTCACTGCGGGACCGCGCTGTATGCCGCCGGTGGGATTACCACGACCATCTGTCATCTGCTGGCCCGCCTGGCCACCCTCACGCCCACCCTGCCCCTGGCGCCCCTGCTGGCCCTGCTGGCCTTGCTGGCCTTGCTGGCCTTGCTGGCCTTGCTGCTGCATGCGGTCGCTCAGTGCTTCCATGCCTCGCAACAGATTCCGCGCCTGATCGAGCGTCTGCGACTGCGCGTTTTGGCGCATACCTTGGCTCATCGCCTCGGACGCCTGTCCGATGGTGTCCTGCAGCTCTGTCAGGTTGTTCGCAATCTCCTGCTCGTAGCCGCGTGAGTAGTCCGGATTGCCAGTGAGTGCGCCCTTTGAGTACCGGATCTTCTCCTGCACTTGATCGCTGCGAATGCCGTCGGAGGCTTCGCGCAACTTGTTTGCCGCATCGCGCTGATCGCCCCGCATCTGTCCCGCGGCGCGCGAGAGCTGCTGCTGCAGATCGTCCACCTTCTTCTCCATCGCGTCCTTGCGTTCGCCGATGGCCTTGACCTGTTCATCGCGAGCGGCGCCAGGCTGCGGCAGGTTCTGCGCCTGCGACTGCACCGCCTTCTGCTCCTGCACCAGCTCCTGCGCCTTGCGCTGCGCATCCTGCACGGCCTGCTGCGGATTGCCGCTCATCGCGTTCTGCAACCGGCGCTGCGCGTCCTGCAACTGCTGCGCGGCCGCTGAGGCCTGGCTTCCGCCGTCCTGCTGACCGTTGGCCGCCGCCCTCCGCGCGGTGTTTGCGGCCTCCTGAAGCCGGCGTGCTTCCTCGGCCAACTGCTGGCGCTGCTGCTGCTCGCGCTGCTGGTCGCGGCTCAGCTTCTCGAGCTGCCGCGCCATCTCTTCAAGCTCCTCTGCAAGCTGCCGCTGGCCAGACCCGGCGCCGGCTGCGCCCTGCTGGGCCGCCGCCTGCCGGCGCTGCCGCTCAGCCTCCTGCAACTGGCGCTGGGCCAATTCCTTCAGGCGCTGCGCCAACTCGTCCACTTCCTGATCGGCCTGCGCCCCGCCGCCCTGCTGTTCATTGGCGCGCTGCTGCAATTCGTACTGGTTCGCCAGGCGATCACGTTCCAGCTCGAACAGGTCGGCCAGGTCCTCGGCCATCTGACCGCCGCCGCCACCGCCACCCCCGCCCTGTTGCTGCTGGCGCTCGCGGACTTCCACCTCGTAACTCGTCTCGGCATCCTGCAGGTGCTTGAGCGCCACCTGCTCTGGCGACAACGCTTCCTTGGACTTTTGGGCGCGCAGTTCCTTCTCGGCCAGCACCATGGCGTCCGACGCCTTCTTGAGCGACTGGGCGATGGGCTGGAAATCCGAATCGCCACCCAGGCGCTGTGTCATCTGCTGAATCAGCGCGGTCACTTCATCGCGCAGCTTCGACTGTGACAACGCCACCACGACGGCGTCTTCCTTGAACTGCCCAGGTGCGGCCTTGGCCCTGCCGCGTTCGAGGTTGAATGTGGCCGAGATGATCTGGCGCTGCTTCTCCGACAACGCGCCGGGGCCTCCCTGCTGCTCACCACCCCCACCGCCACCGCCGCCACCTTCAGCGGACTGGCCAGGCCGGAACGCCTGCTGGAACGGCCGGATCTTCACGAAGTAGATATCGCTCGTAGTGACCTTGCCGCCGGCCACGCTGTCGTTGTCGGACGCCTTGGCGTAATACGACACCGAGTCGCCCGCCGTCACGCCGAGTTCCTCGAGATACACGGTGTGACCGGCCGACACTTCAGCGCGCGGCGTTTCGCCCGCTCCATACATCCGCACGGTCTTCTCTTCCCCGCCGTTCACCGAATACACCAGATCCAACGCCTTCACGCCATAGTCATCGTCTGCTCTGGCCTCAAGGAAGACCTCTTCGACGGCGCTCGCGGACGTGTCGCGGCCCGGCTTCACAAATTTCACCGAGGGCGCCATGTCTTCAATCACATCAATCGTGTAAGACGGTGACGCGGCCACGGCTTCCTTGTTCGGGCCTTCGAGTTCGATTCGGTAGAAGCCCTTTTTGTCCACCACGAAGCTGCCGGTGAGCTTGCCATCGGGCTGCACGGTGAGCGGCAACGTGCGGTCGTCGCCCATCACAATGCGTCCGCCAGTGGTCGGCATCGTGGACTCGATGTTCAAGTTGACCGTGGTGCCCTTGAGCGAGGCCACATCTCCGCCACCTTCCACAACCTGCGGCGGCAGGCGCGTGTATGCGGGAAAGCGATACTCGAGGTCCAGCGTCTTGACGGCCGGCAGGTCAACCAGCGTGATGATGTGGGTGCCAGACTTGATGCCGTCCGACTCGATGTAGTACTCCACATTCAGCATCAGGTCGAAGAGCATGCCTTCGAACATGCCCGACTCGAGCCCACGCACCAGGGGCACGCGCTGGAAGTCGCCTTCACTGCCCGTGCGCATCATCAGCATTACTTCGTCGGAGCTGAAGTTCACCAGGCGCGCCTTCACGTTCTGGTCCGACCCGCGCGGCGCGGTCAGCGTCCCTGGCAGCACCTCGATGGAATACGGGCTGGCCGCTTCGGCTGGAATGATCAGCAGCAACGCCGACAACCCCTGACGCAGTGACTCGGGGCCGAAACTGAACGCGGCGCCAAGGGCCACGACCACTGCCACGATCGCCGTGGCAAAGCGGCGACGCGCCTGCTGGCCGATGGTGCGACTGGTGTTGAGCGTGCGGCAGCGGTCGATCGCCTGCTCGACGAGTTTCTCGATCAACTGCGGCGACGCCGATGCCCCGGCGGTCTCCACCGTTTCAACGGCGCTCAGAATGGACGCTTCAAGCGACGGCTCATGTTCTTCGACGTAGAGCGCCACCTGGCCATCGCTGACACGTCTGCGCAATGGCGCCACCAGCCACACGGCGGCCAGCGCCAGGATGGCGACCAGGGCCGCGATGCGGAAGCCCATGATGGCGCCCGAGGAGAACCGCAGCGCATCAATGCCCAGCGCCGACCCCAACAGGATAAGCGCCGTGCCACCCAGCACGAGCGCGCCGCCACGCAGCGCCATCTTCATCCGCCAGCGCTTGCGCACCTCGCTGATGACAGCGGTCAACTGCGCGCGCGGATCGCTTCCGGGGGTCGTGCTCATGCGTTTCTCCTGACCTACCGAATACCGAACGCCGGCTTCTGCGAGAGCCGGTTCGCGATGATGCTCTCGGCGACGAGTAAGAAAAACCCGACGAGCAACAGGAACCACCAGATGGACTGACGCCGTTCGCTCTCCGCCGGTTTGATGTCGGTGGGCACGCTCGTGCCCACGAGTGACGCCTTGCCGGTGGCTCCCGCCGTGAACTCCTGTGCGTCCATGGACGCGAGGTCCGACTCGCTGGGGTCGATATTCACCGCCAGCGTAAACGGCCGTCCCGAAGACGCGGCCCCCTGCGGCCGCACTTCATAGAACCCCTGCTCGCGCAGTTCCACCGACATCTCAGCCTGGCCGCCAACAGTCTGGCGGTCGCCGCCTGGCGCCACCACAAGCGCCGACGTCACGCGTTCGTCGGTGCCGCCAGCCGTCAGCACCGCCACACGCTGAGACACGTCCACCACCTGCCCGGCACTCTGCCAGGCGGAGTGCACTTGTACCTGCCCGAGATACCGCGCCACTTGATGCAGCATCGGCACAAATACAGGCTTGAGGACCAAATCGTTCCAGCTGCTATCCAGTGTGGACCCGAACGCGATCACTTTTCCAGCGCCCACGCGACGCTCGGCCATGGCTACTGAACCGTCGGCAAACCGGGCCAACACGAGGTCTCCGGCGGCGGGCGAAATAGGCCGATACCGGAAGAACCGAACGCCGGAGAAGTCGCCGCTCTTGGGCGTCTTGAACAGCTCGAACACCCCGTGACTGAAGTCGATCACGCCAAGGGTTTCCGCCCGTCCACTCGCGGCGTCCTTCAGGTCAGCCAACGTCCCTGGCAGCAGCGCGCCTTCGCCATCAAGCGATCCGCCACGCGATCCGACGATGGTGAAGATGCCGCCTCCGCGCTCCACAAACTTCTTGAGCGCCGGTCCCAGCGTACGCGGCATGGTCGCGTCGCTGACGATGAGCACACTGGCGCGGAAGATAGCGGGCGCGGTGAGCTTGGACATCGGCACGACCTGGACGTCAAACTGCCGAGGTGACCCCACATCGAGCGCGGCCGCCAGATACAGGCTCTCAGCGGCTCCGGCGCCATCGCGCACGGCGATGATGACCGGCGTCGGTCGCGCCGGTGACAACACGAACTGGAAGACGTTATCGGCGGCCAGGCTGTCGGTGCCCGCCTTGACGCGGCCGCGCACAAACGACTGCGCGAGCGTAAACGCCGGGAACACGACCGCGTTCGTCACGCGGGGCGTCAGCGTCGTTCGCGAGGTCGCCACCTCCAACCCGTCGATCTCGAGCACCACCGGCACGTTCTCAACGGGCTTGGGTCCGCGGTTGGCAATGGCTGCCGTTACGATGACGCGCTCGTCGTTGGCAAAACGTGTGCGATTGAACATGACCGATGTCACAGACACGTTGGCTGGATCCGTGGCCGCCACCGATACCGGCGTAAACGTCGTCCCTTCCGGAAACAGAATCTGTTCCGGGCGGTCCCACCCGGTGCGTTGCATGTCGCTCACGACGACCGCTTCCTTGCGTCCGAGCGTTGAGCGAGACAGCAGGCTCTGCGCCAGCCGCAACGCCGGAGCGTATCGGGACCCTGCGGCCGAAAGCTCCGCCGCATCCACAGCCGCGCGCAGGCGTGTCTTGTCGCCGGTGGCGCGAACATTCTCTTCTGCGCTGCGATCGAACAACACGAGCGTAGCCTGGTCTCCGTTGCCGAGCTCGTCGATGATCTTCTTCGCTTCGTCTTTCGCGCGCTGCCAGTGGTCGCCGTATCCCATGCTGGCAGACCGGTCGAGCAGCACCACCACGTCGCGGGCGTCGGCATTCGCGATCGACGCCTGCACCGCCGTCTGGCTGAAAAACGGTCGCGAGAACGCCAGCACGATGAGCAACACAGCGGCCGACCGCAGCAGGAACAGCGGCCAGTTGTTGATGCGACGGCGCTGCACCGACTGGTAGGGCACCCGTCGCAGGAACATCAGCGAGGGGAACTCCACTGGCGTCTTGCGCTCGCGCTGAATCAGATGCACGAGCACCGGAACGGCGAGCGCCGCCAGGCCGAGCAGGAACAACGGTGTGAGAAATGTCATCGGCTATCTCACCCGCATCATGCGCTCGCGATTCGCGAGGTAGTTGAAGAGCGCATCGTCCAACGGGCGCGCCGTGTTCACGAGCGTGTAATCCACACGCACTTCCGAGAACTTCGTGCGCAACGCGTCGATGTGCGCGTTGATCAATTGGCGGTACTGCGCCCGCAGCGATTCAGGCACGATCGGCACCTCTTCGCCGGTCTCGATATCCTGGAACCGCGACGCTTCGCGATACGAGAAATCGAGCTCGGCCGGGTCAAGCACATGGAACACCATGATGTCGTTGCCCAGGAACCGGTAGGGCTTGATCGCCTCGACGATTTCGTCGGGCTCTTCGTAGAGGTCCGAAATCAGCGCCACCACGCTGCGGCGCTTGAAGTGTTCGGCAATGTTCTCAAGTGGCGCACGGAGCCGTCCCGCCCGCACAGGTTGGGCGCGGTCGAGGGTGTGCAGCAGCACGTCGAAATGTTTGGCCGACGGCGGCACGTGCGTGACCACCTCTTCGTCGAAGGTCACAATACCCACGCGGTCGCGCTGCCGATGCGCCATGTAGGCCAGGCACGCCGCTAGAAACCGCGCGTATTCGATCTTGGTCACGCCACCGTTGCTGCCGAACGACATGGACTTGGAGATATCAAGTAGCACGGCGAAGTTGGTGTTGGTGTCGGCTTCGTACTGCTTGACATAGTACTTGTCCGTGCGCGCATAGAGCCGCCAGTCCACGCGGCGAATATCGTCTCCGGCGACGTAGCCCCGATGTTCGGCGAAGTCGATAGATGCGCCAAAGTGTGGCGCGCGGTGCAGGCCGTTGATGAAGCCGTCCACGACATTCCGCGCCAGCAAATCGAGGTTGCCGATGCGGGCCAACACCCTGGGATCGACAAACCTCGCCCCCGGCATCGCTCCCGACTGTTCGTGGCGCTCCATTGCGTCCTGGGTCCAGGGTCCTGAGTCCAGGGTCCTACATGCCGGACTTCGGCAACGGTACCGACTTGAGCAAATCGTCGATGAGCACGTCGCTCGTGATGCCTTCGGACTCGGCGCGGAAGTTCGTCAGCACGCGGTGACGCAGCACCGGATGCGCCAGCGACTTGATGTCGCCGAAACTCACGTGATAGCGGCCGCTCGTGAGCGCGCGCGCCTTGGCGCCCAGGATGAGGTACTGCGCCGCACGCACGCTGGCGCCAAACGCTGCATATTTCTTGACCGACTCGGGCGCATCGGCCGACTTCGGCCGGCTGGTGCGTACCAGGCGCAGCGCATACCGCATGACCGGCTCGGACACGGGCACGCGCCGTACCAGCCGCTGAAACGCCACCAACTCCGCGCCTGACACGGGCCGCTGGAACTGCGGATCCAGAATCGCGGTGGTGGTCCGAACCACCTCGAATTCTTCCTCTTCTGGCGGATGTTCGATGACGATGTGGAACATGAAACGGTCGAGCTGCGCTTCGGGCA
>SYFT01000107.1 GCA_005799825.1 Acidobacteriota bacterium
ATTACTCTTGGCTAGTTCGACTTCATCTTTTTTACCCAGATGGCGTAAACGCTTGTAATGGTTGTAAACCGCTACTGAAAGAGTACGTTTCGCTACATCCTGACCAATAACGTATTGACCAAGCAGATCAAAAATTTCTTGGGGGGTGGGAAGATCGGATTTTGGGCTGCCTACAGTTTCTACAGTGGTTGCCTCATCACGAATGATGTCATTGCATAAGTCAATGCACTCATCACACACGAAGACAGACGGGCCGGCAATCAGCTTGCGGACGTCGTTCTGATCCTTGTTGCAGAACGAGCAGCGGAGGACGTCGGTGTCACCGATTTTTTTGGTCATGAAACCTTCCGAGGTGTCGGCCCGCCAGCGCTACGCGCGGCGATTGAGAACCTCGTCGATGATACCGTAGTCTTTTGCCTCGGCCGCGCCCAGGATGTAATCGCGGTCGGTGTCCTGAGCGATCTTGGTCAGGGGTTGCCCCGAGTGCCGGGCCAGAATCTCATTCAATTGCGCACGCATGCGCAGAATTTCCCTGGCGTGGATGTCGATATCGCTCGCCTGGCCCCGCAGCCCGGACATGGACGGCTGGTGGATCAGGATGCGCGCGTTGGGCAGTGAGAACCGCTTCCCCTTTGCGCCGGCCGCCAGCAGCACCGCAGCCATCGACGCCGCCTGGCCGATGCAATACGTCTGCACCTGCTGTTTGATGAACTGCATCGTGTCGTAAATGGCCAGACCGGCCGTGATCGATCCCCCGGGACTGTTCACATAGAGGAGGATGTCGCGCTCCGGGTCCTCAGCTTCAAGGAACAGCATCTGCGCAATCACCAGGTTCGCAATCGCATCGTCGATCTCTGTGCCGATGAAGATGATCCCGTCCTTGAGCAGCCGCGAGAAAATGTCGTACGCCCGTTCCCCACGGTTCGTCTGCTCGACGACCAGCGGCACGAGTTGCGATTTCGGAGTCACCATCTAAGAGACCTGCGCTTTCTCGAGCAGCCACGCCACCGTTTTTTCGCGGCGGATCCCCGACTCAATCGGGCCAACTCCGCCTTCCTTTTCCAATCGCGCCCGGACGGCTGCCGCCGTGCGCCCAGTGCGTTCTGCGAACTTCTCCACCTCGGCGACTAGGTCCTCTTCGCCGACTGCAAGGCCTTCCCGCCGCGCAATTTCGTCGAGCACCAGGGTGCTCTTGACCGTTTCCTCCGACGGCCCCTTCTGCCGCTCCCGGAACTCCTGCCAGTCGATGCCCGCCTTCATCGGGTCCATCCCCTGGTCCATCAGGCGGCGCACAAATTCTTCGAGCCGCCGATCAATCTCCCGATCCACCAGCACCGCCGGCACCGGAGTGCGCATGCGAGCCGCCAAATCCTGCAAGAGGTCGTGCCGCACCTTGTGTTCGGCCTCGTGCTCCGCTTCGTGCTGCAGATCGTGCCGGATCCGGTCGCGCAGCGCCTCAAGCGTTTCGACTTCGCTCACTTCTTTCGCGAACTCGTCGGTCAGCTCGGCCAACTCCTTGCGGCGCAGTCCCTTGACCGACACCTCGTAGTCCACCGTGACGCCCGCCAGCTCGGGCACTTCATAGTCTGTGGGATACGCCACCGAGAACGTCCGTGTGTCACCTGCTGCGACGCCGCTCAGGTTTTCGTCAAACCCGGGCGGGTTGCCTTTCGCGCCGAGTTCGATTGAGACGTTCTGCATTGGCTCCGGCTTGGCATCGTCTTTCTTGACCGTACGGGTGACGTCCATCAGGACGGCGTCGCCGACGGCTGCGGTGCGGTCTTCCACCGGGTGCCACTTGGCGGCCCGCTGGCGCAGTTGTTCCAGCACCTGGTCCACAGCGCCCACCTCAAGGATGGCCGGTGGTTTGGTCAGCGCGATGCCCGTATATTCGCCAGGGTCGATGGGCGGCACCGTTTCAAACTCTGCGAGAAATGTGAGCGGCCGGCCCTCATCAAGGACGACATCCTTGATGTCGGGCGTGGCCACAGGCCGCAAACCCCGCTCGCGCAAAGCCTCATCCACCAGGTGCGGGATCATCGCGTTCGCCACGTCATACAGAATCTGGTCCTTGTAGCGTTGCTTGACAACAGTCATGGGCACCTTGCCCTGGCGGAATCCGGGCACGCGGGCGCTACGGCTGTAGCCCTGCGCCACTTTCTGGATTTCGACCGCCACGGCCTCAGGCGGTACTTCAAACAGCAGATGTTTCTGGGTCTCGGTGACCTCGGTCAGTTCGATCTTCATCACTTCAATTGTATAGGTGTGCGTGGGCGTTGCGGGTGAGATGGTGCGAAAGGGGGGAGTCGAACCCCCAAGGCCTTCCGGCCACCGGATTCTAAGTCCGGCGCGTCTGCCAGTTCCGCCACTCTCGCGTCCCGTCCAGATTACCAGATAGATGAAAACTCGGGGGGCCGCAAAGCCTTGTAGGTGGCCGTCTGCGCACGGGGGGGGGGGGAACTCGTCAAGTCATGTCGGGCGGTGGGCGGCAGGGAGGTGGCAGAAGTGGTGAGCCCGCCGATGTTCGCCTGCGAACGGCCTCGTGTTGTACCGTGCTCGCCATGGGACGTCTCCTTCTTCGTGCCGCGTTATTTACCGCACTTGCATCGTCATCGGTCGTTGCGCAGGGCCCGGTGGTCCGTGCGCAGGGGCCCGTGCCGACCGTGATCGCCTCGGAACCCGGCATCTCTCCTGACGGCGCGGAGATCGCATTCGCTTCGGGCGGCGACATCTGGTCTGTGCTGGCCGCCGGAGGGGAAGCGCGGCTGCTCGTGTCGCACGAAGCCACCGAACGTCGCCCCTTGTATTCGCCCGATGGGCGCCGCCTGGCCTTTATGTCGTCGCGCACAGGCGGCGGGGACATTTACGTGCTCACTCTTGACTCGGGCGCGCTGCGACGGCTCACTTCGGATGACGGAGCGGAGACACTGGAAGCGTGGTCGCCCGACGGCCGGTGGGTCTACCTCTCTGCCACCAGCCGCGACATTGCCGGGATGAACGACGTGTATCGCGTGTCGGCCGAGGGCGGCACACCGATGCCCGTGAGCGATGAACGCTACGTCAACGAATTTCACGTGGCGCCGTCGCCCGATGGAGCGTCCCTTGTGGTCGCGGCACGCGGGATCGCGTCGGCACAGTGGTGGCGGCGTGGAAGCAGTCATATTGATCAATCGGAGTTGTGGTGGAAGTCTGGACTTGACGGCACTTCCGCCTATCGCCAATTGACGACGCGGGATGCGCGTCAGGTGTGGCCGATGTTGAGCGCGGACGCTCGAGTGCTGTATTACGTGTCAGACCGTGGAGGCGCCGAAAACATCTGGATGCGCGCGATGCCAACCGCGCCGGGCGCGGCCGCGCTCGACGCCGGGCGGAAGGTGACGACCTTTACAGACGGCCGCGTGTTGTTTCCATCACTTTCGGCGAACGGGAGGGTGATGGTGTTCGAGCGGGAGTTCGGTGTGTGGACGTTTGACCCGGCCACACGGACCACACGCCAACTACCGATTCGCCTGAAGGGCACGCCGGCCGCACCGGTCTCGGAGCGTCAGCGAGTGACGAACGGCTTCTCGGGTCTCGCGTTGTCACCTGACGGCCGAAAGGTGGCGTTCGTGGCGCGCGGCATCCTCTTTGCGGCGTCGGCCCAGGATGCCGGCGACGCCACGCGAGTGACTACGCTGCCGGGGATTGTGTCGCAGCCGGTCTGGGCATCCGACAGCCGGCGGTTGGCTTACGTCGCAGCGCGTGACGGAGCGCAACGCCTCTACTTGTACGACTTCGTGTCGAATCAGGAGACCACACTCACACGAGGAGCTGGCGTGGACATCTCACCGGTGTTTTCGCCCGATGGCAATCAAATGGCGTTTCTGCGCGACAGGCGCGAGTTGCGCGTGCTGACGATCGCCACCGCGGCCGAACGTGTTCTTGCGTCGGGTGCGTTTGCTGATGCGATTGACACGCCGGTGCCCGCGTGGTCGCCCGACGGCAAATGGATCGCGCTGTTTGCCATCGGCGCCAAGTCATTTGCGAACGTCAGCCTGGTGCCGGTGGGCGCACCCGGGGGGCCGCCGCGTCCGATCAGCTTTTTCTCAAACGTCTATGCCAACTCGCTTGCATGGTCGCCCGATGGGCGCACCATATTCTTCGACACGAGGCAGCGAACCGAGCAGGGCCAACTGGCGCGCGTGGATCTCACACGGCGTACGCCGAGATTCCGCGAGGACCTGTTCCGCGATCTCTTTCTCACACCCGCGCGACCCTCGGTGCCGGTCCCGCCGCCTTCCGCCTCCGCTTCTGCCGGCGCTACGGCGGACAAGCCGCTGATGTCGCCAGTCGCCGTTGAGCTCGTATTCGAGGGTGTGCGAGGGCGGCTGTCACTGCTGCCGCTGGGCCTGGACGTGCAGGGCGTCACTGTCAGCCCAGATGGAAAGCTGGCGCTGGTGGCTGCGGCGGCGGCTGGACAGACGAATCTCTACGCGTACTCGCTGGACGAACTCGGCGAGCGGCCGGTTGCGAGACAACTGACCACCACTGCCGGCGCGAAGGCGGATGCGCAGTTCAGCCCAGACGGCCGGGAGGTGTACTACCTGGACGCGGGGCGCATCCAGATCGCCACCGTGGAGCGCCGTGAGGCACGCCCACTCGTCGTCACTGCTGAGTTCACCACAGATTTCGCCACCGACAAGTTCGAGGTGTTCCGTGAGGCCTGGACGCTCTTGCGCGACAACTTTTTTGATCCGACTTTCAACGGTGTGAATTGGGAAGGCTCACGGGAGCGGTACGGGCCCCTGGTGGCCGCCGCCGCCACGCCCGATGAAATGCGGCGCGTCATGAGCCTGATGATAGGCGAGCTGAATGCGTCACATCTCGGCCTCTCGGGGCCGGGTGGCGGGGCACCTGTCGTCGGGCAGCTGGGATTGCGTTTCGACCGGAAGATCTTCGAAGCCAACGGTCAGTTGCGGATCACCGAAGTCGTGATGCTGGGTCCAGCTGACGTGTCGGGCCAGGTCAAGGTGGGTGACTACCTCCGTTCGGTCGGGGGCCGTCCCGTCGCTGCGGGGTTCAGCCTCGACGAGGCGCTGGCACACACCGTGGACCGGCGGGTGACCATCACGGTGTCGTCCACCCCCGGCGACACTCTGCGCGAGGTGGCGCTCAAGCCGATCGATCAGGGGACCGAAAAGTCACTGCTGTACCGGCAGTGGGTGGAGCGCAATCGCGAGTACGTGCTCAAGACGAGTGGTGGACGACTGGGATACGTGCACATGCTCAACATGAGCGCCGCCGCGCTTGACCAACTCCACATCGACCTGGACGTGGAAAATCACGAACGTGATGGCGTGGTGATCGACCTGCGCAACAACAACGGCGGGTTTGTGAATGCATATGCGCTTGATGTGTTCGCGCGCCGACCGTACCTGACGATGTCACTCAGGGGCCTGCCCGAATCCCCCGCGCGGACAGTGTTGGGCCAGCGCGCGCTGGAGTTGCCGACCGTGCTCGTGGTCAATCAGCATTCGTTGTCTGACGCCGAAGACTTTACCGAGGGGTATCGCTCGCTGAAGTTGGGGCCAATCGTGGGTGAGCCCACGGCCGGCTGGATCATCTACACGTGGAATCAGCGTCTTGTGGACGGTTCAACACTCCGGTTGCCGCGTATGCGCATTCGCGCCGCCGACGGTACCGACATGGAGATGCAGCCACGCGGCGTTGACGTTGCCGCGTCGCGACCGCTTGGCGAGGGCGCCACCGGACACGACACCCAGCTCGATCGCGCGATTCGGACATTACTAACCAAATTGGGATTCGCAGAATAAAGGGGGACGGGTGTGTTTTCCACAGATTTGGCCAAAACGGGGACAGGCCTCGAATCTTCAGTCTCGTTCGAGGCCTGTCCCCGTTTTGGCCAAATCTGTGGAAAACATACCCGTCCCCCTGTATTGCTCCCCTGCCAGCCAGAGCTCGTCGCGCAGCGAATGCGCGAGCGCCTGCGGCGCAATGACGCGAACGTCGGCGCCGAACCCAAGAAGCCATGAGCGCAGTGCCCAGTCGTCCGACACGTCCAGCGTCATCCGCACCCGGCCATCGTCGAGGACGCTGACCTGCTGAGACTCGTGCCACGTGCGGCCCTGCACGTAGGGTGCGGCGCGGGGGGTAAACTCGATTTCAATGCGCTCAGGCTCGGCTGAGAACACGCCGAGCGACGAGCCAAACACGTTCTTCGGGAGTTCCCGTGTTCTCCGGAAGGTCACTTCCTGCACCGCAAGACGTTCGATGCGCTCCACCGCAAACGTCCGGAACTCCGCGTACTGCGGCACCCACGCCACCAAATACACGCCGCCCTGGGCGAGCGCCAACTGGTAGGGCTGTAACGCGTAGGACTTGGCGCGGCGGCTGGCTGCCGAGAAGTACCGCATCTCGATGAGGCGACGATCCCGCACGGCTTCGAACAGCCGCTGCGTGACATCCACCAGTTCGCGGCGCGCGCCGCCAACGCCAGGCGCGGCCTTGGTCGACACCACCTGCGGCAACGTCGCCAGGAATTCACGCATGCGCGGATTCAGCGCGCCTTCAATCTTCGCGAGGGCCGCACGCAGCTCGTCAGCCAGCGGCCACGCCGACAGCGCTTCAACAATCGACCGGCTCAGATACAGCGCCGCCACGTCCTGCACACCTAAACCGGCTTCGACCGAACGAAACGGCTGCGCGTCCAGCTTCCAACGCTTGGTGTCGTGTTCTTCGCCTTCGTCGTAGATGGCGAACCCGGCTTCCTGCAACGCCTGCAGGTCGCGTCGAATCGTACGGGTCGTCACATCAGCCTGCGCCGCCAGATCGTGGATGGTCACACCGGTGCGCGACGACTCAACGGCGCGCAGAATCTGCCACTGACGAATGACTTCGGCGTTGCGCAACAGTTACACCGAGGGCAGATTGGCCCGGTCCATCGGCACAGACATCGGCGCGATTTTACGCTGATTTCACGGAGGTGTGACCCGTCCTGTCTTAGGCCCACCGCAGACTCGTGCCCATGGAGGGATACATGCAGCGATTTCACGGCACGGCGGCCAGGCCACTGGCACTGACGGAAGGATCGGGGTCCTGGGGTCCCGGAGTCCAGGGGCGCGTCACGGGTCCTGCCCGGATTCGATTGATGCGGAAGGACCTGTATGCCGAGTTGACTCGCCGGCGCCGGCGCGCCCAAATCGCCGCGAGGCACCTGGTGGAGTCCCGCCGACCAGGGCGCGACTCCTGACTGCGTCCTACCTGGCCGTGGGCCAAACGGCACCAGCTCGCAACCCGTCTACAACAGGACGCCGCCTTGATGGCCAGGAACAGGCCGGCCAGCGTTACGTCACGTTCGACTCAACGAATCGCTACACGCCGACAGGGCCCACAGCCATCAAGGACGAGTGCGATGTCTTCATGAACATCCGCCAAATCCTGCGCATGGCGCGAAATTCTGAGTGGACGACCACCGCACGGATGTCAGGGTTCAGGTTCAACCCGACGAACTGGGGCGGAACCACTTTGGTCAATGTCTCTCGCGATGGCGAGGACGTGTGGACCGTCACGGCTGATGGCTTGAGCATCGCGGCGCTGGTTCAAGTCGTGAAAGGCAAAGAGACGTGCTTGGGCCAGCACTACATACCGTTCCAGATCGGGGTCGTCTGCCCGTGCTGCCCCTAGAGTATTTTTCGTTTGCGTGTGCGGTCACTCGAGCTTGAGGAACAGCCCGAGCTACGTAGCGGGCTCAATGTCTCGGCTACCCAGCCGTTGGTGTGCGGCGAATACCGACGAACATTCGTTCCACGGCGGCGCGCAGTGCCGCGGTGCCCTCGGCATATTGTCCGCGCGCCACGGTCAGGGGTGCGCCAAACTGCATCACCACGCGCGCGCTACCGCCCGGCAGCAGGCGGCGCCATTGCAGCGATCGACTCCGCGGCCACAGGTCGTGCAGGCCGTCCATGGCCACCGGCACGATGGGGGCGTTCAAGTGCGCCGACAGAATCGGCGCGCCTTTCTTGAACGTCTTTAATTCGCCGTCGATCGACCGTTCGCCCTCGGGGAACAGAATCAGCACCTGGCCCATCCTGAGGCCGGTGGCGCCGGCGCGCATCGCGCTTTCGAGATTTGAGTCGGAGTCCACCGGAATGACATTGATGATGCGCGCCACCCACTTCATGAAGGGCGTCTGGTAGTACTCCGCGGCTCCCACTGCGAACGTCTGACGAAGCGTGCGGAAGGGCACCTCGCCGAGCATCAGAAACGCGTCCAGATACGACTGGTGGTTGGGACTCAGGATGTACGGCCCCGTCTGGGGAATGTGCAGCTGGCCCGACGCGCGGATGCGGAAGAACGGCCGAATGATCCGGATCAGCACGTAAAAAACCAGCGCCCGCACGAATGTCGATCGACTCAGCTGTGCGTGATGTTCCGGATCCGGAGGCTGGTTCAGCAGCGTCTCCCACATCTGTGTGCTGTGGTCGGCCTGGTCGCCGGTGGAGTCTGTGGCAGTGCCGGCTGCCGGTGTGGCGGCCAGCACCGCGTCCACCAACTGCCGCACCGTGAAGATCGTCGCGCGCGTCTCAGGCATCACCCGACGGCCATACTGCTGTTCAATCAGCGTCAGCAATTCGACGCGCTCCATCGAGTCAAGCGCCAGGTCGAGGTCCAGGTTGGCATCGGGCCGCACCGCCACCTGCGGAATGCGCACGCTGATGGTGGCCATGGCTTCGGCATGGGCCGGTGTCTGCAGCCACGTCGTCTCCTCGGCAGACAGTGGGCGCGCTTCTGCAGCGTCGGTCGTGACCGCCTCCTCACGCAGCCGCTTCTCGATCTGATGCCGGCGGATCTTCCCGGTGGTGGTGCGCGGCAGGGGCTCCATCCAGATGTCGTACGTCAGGATGCGTTTGTGCGGCGGCAGGTGCACCGAACGGCCCTCCACTTGGAACCGCACCAACTGCTGCACATTCACCACGCCGCGCGCCTGCAGCACCTGTTCATCGGGCACGATCACCGCATGCAACCGCTCACCCGAGGCATCGTCATTGCGGTTGAAGCCGAGGACGCAGAGTTCCTTGATGACCGGCGCTTCGCGGTAGTGGGCTTCAATCTCCTCGGGATAGAGGTTCTTGCCCGAGGCCAGCACAATCATTTCCTTCTTCCGGCCCGTGATGTAGAGACGACCGTCAGCATCAAGGCGGCCGAGGTCTCCGGTGTAGAGCCAGCCGTCGCGCAGCGTTTCGGCGGTGGCATCAGGCCGGTTGAAGTACTCGCGCATGATGATGGGACCGCGGATGAGAATCTCGCCATCCTCGTGCTCTCGGGCTTCCTCGCCGGATTCGCGCGGAGCGATCCGGATCTCGACGCCCTTGAGCGGATGACCGACCGACGTCGTGTACTTGTCTCCCGGTCGCATGATGCAGGCGCCGCCCGAGGTCTCGGTCAGCCCATACGCGTTGAGCAGGTTGAATCCCAGGCCATACAGATTGCGCCCCACGGTCGGGTCGAACTTCGAGCCTCCGGTCACCAGCACACGCATGTTCGGTCCCAACACGCGATGGACCTTGGCAAACCACCGGCGTCCTGGGTTGAGTCCCGTGTGCATGCGCAGCCAGTCGTTCGTGTGCAGCAGCACGCGAAAGAGGGTGCGACGCACGGGGTTGGCCTTCCCGACTTCCGCCATCACGCGCTCATGGATGAGATAGAAGAACTGCGGCACGCAGGCAAGGATCGTGATGCCGCGCGTCTGCAGCGCCGCTAACAGCGAAGTCGAACTGACGGTTTCGAGGAACACCACCCGGCCGCCGACGGCCAGCGGCAACAGCAGGTTCGCCATCTGCGCCAGCGAGTGAAAGAGCGGCAGCACGCCAAGAATGGCGTCGCGATCGGTCACGTCCACCACCGAGAATGCCGCCAGCCGCTCTGCCTCAAGGTTTCCATGGGTGAGCACCACACCCTTGGGGTCGGCGGTGGTGCCCGAGGTGTAGAGGATCACGGCGGCGTCATGCGAGCCGCGTGCGACCACCGCCGGCGGCTCGCCTGGCGGCGTGGGATCGTGCAGCAGACTGACGACGAACCCTGGCCATGACTCCACCGCCTTGCGCACTGTGTCAACGTAGCGCGTTGTCGTGAAGATCAGTCGCGCGCCCGAGTTCTCAATCACCGTGCGAACCTGTGCCGCCTTGTAGGCCGTGTCCAGCGGGACCGCGATGGCTCCCAACCGCAGCACCCCAAGGTAGGCGGCGATCCATCGCGCGTCGTTGTCGCCGAGGATCGCCACCCGGTCGTCCGGCCCCACGCCCTGTGCGTGTAGCCATGCAGCGAAATCGGACGATTCCTGCGCCAGCTGGCCGTAGGTGGTACTGCGGAGTTGGTCGGCGGTTTGGAGCTCGATAGCCGGCAGGGTCGAGAACCGGCTCGCGGCCTCCGAGAAGCGTTCGTAGAAGTTCGTCATGGTAGAAGATAAGATAGGCGGGAACAGGAGGTCAGGAACATGCGGAAAGTGACTTTGTTTGGATTGCTCGCGTCGGTGCTGGTGACAGGGGCGGTTGCCGCCACTTTCGTTCAGACCCCGGCCGTAGAGCTGAAAGTAGGGGACGCGGCGCCAGATTTTTCTCTGGCCGGGTCGGATGGCAAGACTCACAAGTTGTCGGGGCTCAAGGGAAAGGCGGTGGTGCTCGCCTGGTTTCCGAAGGCCTTCACCGGTGGTTGAACGGCCGAGTGCAAGTCGCTCCGTGCGAGCGGCGAGACGATTCAGAAGTATGACGTCACGTATTTCATGGTCAGCGTAGACGACGCCGAGACCAATACGCGTTTTGCAAAAGAGAACGAGGCCGATTTTCCCATTCTGGCCAACCCTGAAAAGAACATCGCGACGGCCTACGGCGTACTGTCCCCGATGGGTTTCGCGAGACGCTGGACCTACTACATCGGACCCGACGGCAAGATCCTGTTCATCGACAAACAAGTCAGCACGGGCACCGCCGGCGACGACCTGGCCCGCAAACTCGGCGAGCTGGGAGTGAGGCGGAAGTGATAGACGTCAAGGCGTGACTGATCCGATCGCCCACTTTCGGGAGTGGTTTGATGCGGCGGCCGCTCGGGGAGGATTCGACCCGAAGGCCGCCTGTCTTTCCACAGTCGGTGATGATGGCCGCCCGTCAGGCCGAATGGTCCTGATCCAGTACGTCGACCCCCGCGGCTTTACCTTCTTCACCAATCTTCGATCCCGCAAGGGACAGGAACTCGCGGCGTGCCAGCACGCGTCCTTGTGCGTGTATTGGGGGCCGCTCGACCGCCAGGTGCGCATCGAGGGCGATGTGGTGCCGGTGCCCGACGACGAGGCCGACCGGTACTTCGCCAGCCGTCCGCGTGAGAGCCAGATCGGCGCATGGGCGTCCAGGCAGAGTGAGCCCCTGGCCGATCAGGCAGCCCTGTGGGCGCGCGTGGCGACCGTTGCCGCACAGTACGTCGCCCGGCCCGTCCCCAGGCCGCCCTTCTGGTCGGGATTCCGTCTGGTGCCGCACCACATTGAATTCTGGGCGGCGCGCACCGGGCGCCTGCACGAGCGCCGGCTGTTTACCCGCGACGGTGAAGACTGGACCAGTTCGTGGCTCTTTCCGTAGACGACTCACAGCGGCCAGACCGTCTCCTGCTTGAAGGCCCAAACTCCCGATGGCGTGATCTCATGCTGCTGGTGCGGGCCGTGACGGACTTCATCCGCGGCTTTCGTCGCCTCCAGTTTGTGGGGCCGTGCATCGCCATCTTCGGATCTGCGCGTTTTGGCGAGTCCCACCCGTACTACCCGTTGGCACGCGAGGTGGGTCGGCGCGTAAGCGCGATGGGTTTCACGATCATGACTGGTGGCGGTCCCGGTCTCATGGAGGCGGCCAATCGCGGGGCTCACGACCACGGCGGTCTCTCGGTCGGGTGCAATATCCAACTGCCCTTCGAGCAGGCACCAAATAAATACCTAGATCGTTGGGTGACGTGCCACTACTTCTTCGTGCGCAAGGTGCTGTTGTTCAAGTACTCCTATGCGTTCGTCGTGTTGCCTGGTGGCCTGGGCACGCTCGATGAGCTGAACGAAGCACTGACACTGATTCAGACGAAGAAAATTGCCAATTTTCCGGTCGTGCTGATCGGGACCAAATACTGGGAACCGTTCATCGCGCTCCTGCGTGAGATGGTGCGAGAAGGGGCGGTGGGGGAAGGCGACCTCGACTTGCTGAAGGTGACCGACAACCTCGACGAGGCGGTGGCGCACCTCGAAGCCTTTACGGTCAGTCCCTTTGGATTGAAGCGCGTCAGCAAACCCGCCTGGTGGCTGGGCGAACGGAAACTTCAGCGCGGCGGCACGGCCAGTAGCGGCGCATCCGCATCACGCAACACCCGATAGGCCGTCGTGCCAGGGTGCTGCCCAGCCGAGGCCCCACCCAGTCCAACGACGATCAGGGCGTCGCGCCCGGAGGCGGCGTCCACCAGCACCTGAGCCGGGTCGCCGCTGCGGACATCGTTCGTCCAGGCGGCTGGTACGCTGGCTTCGAGTTGGATTCGCGCCTTGCGGCGGGCGTGCTCAACGACCTGCGCCACGAGCGCGCTCCAGCCGTCCGGCGCCGCCAGATTCGGCACCGCGTGCAGACCGGTGGTCGGCACATCGAACAACCGCCCCAACTCGTCGGCGGCATCGAGGGCAGCTCGGGCCGCAGTCCCGAAGTCAGTACCGACGACAATCTCGACGATTCGCAGGCCGGTCTCGGACCGCGCGGCGGCGCCACGGCGGACCGCCAACACCGGCGTGGCGGCTTCGCGCAGCAACCGGGTGGTGGAAGATCCGAACCACAAGCGCCTGGCATGCCCCAGACCCTGTGTGCCAACCACGATGAGCGCGGCGCCGGCGGCGAGCGCTGTCCCGTTCAGGAGGCTCGCGGGTTCGCCGATCGCAATCTCGGTGCGCCCGCGCCGGGCGTCGCCAATGGCGGCCGCCACAAACGCGTCCAGTTCGGGCTGCAGCGTGGTCTCAAGGGCATTGGCGCCGTACTCGAGCCGGGCGGCGTTCGCGAGCAGTGGTTCAACCGCATGCAGAATGACCAGCGGCTGGCCCAGGCGTTGTGCCATGAAATTGGCCCAGCGCAGTGCGCGGTTTGCATTGTCGGAAAAATCGACACCACAAACGACAGGCCCCATCATCAATAATATTGGGTGCCCTCCGACGCACGCATACCGTCAAGGGATACGCTGTGGGAATGATCGCCGATGTTGTGCTTCGAGATGGCAGTACCCTTCACATGCGACCCGCTACCCTGGCCGATCGCGCGGTCCTGCCCCAGACATTTTTTTCAGAGACGCGTTCACACGGCCATTGGCTGAGTGCGCTAGCGGTCGAGCCGCCGGCTCGTGGGCACGTGATCGTCGGCGAGGTCGGGGGGCAGTTGCACGTGGTGGCCGGATATCGGCGAATTGCCGGCAATGGCGAAGATCGCGCTGAGGTGGCGATGGCCGTGGCTCCAGGGTTCGAGGGGCGCGGCATTGGGACACGGGCGCTCGAGTTGCTGGCCGCCCAGGCGCGGACCGAGGGCGTTCGGACATTTGACGCCTGGGTACCTCGCGGGGATCGCACCGTCGTTGATCTCTTCGCCTCGTCAGGGTTTGAAGTGAGCCAGCGCGATGATGCCCATGCCGACGTGTTGTGCGTCTCGCTCGGCCTAGGGCCGACGCCCGCGTTTCTTGATCGGAGTGCCGCGCGCGCGCGTGAGGCCGCGTCGGCATCCATGCGCTCGTTCTTCGAGCCTGTGGGTGTGGCCGTCATTGGGGTCAATCGCGACCGCGGGCGCATTGGCAGCGAGGTCTTTCACAACCTGCTTGCGGCAAATTGCGCGGTGCCGGTTTATCCGGTACATCCCGATGGCGGGGACATTGAGGGGCGGCCGTCGTTTGCGCGTGTGGGTGACATCCCCGGAGAGGTAGATCTGGCGGTGGTCGTAGTTCCGGCCAAGCTGGTGGTAGATGTGGTTGAGCAGTGCATCGCCAAGGGTGTGAAGGCCCTGGTGGTCGTTTCGGCCGGCTTCGGTGAAGTGGGTGCTGAAGGACGGGCGCTCGAAGCCACGCTTCTCGACACCGTACGCCGGGCTGGCGTCCGCATGGTGGGCCCGAACTGCATGGGCCTGCTCAACACCGATCCGGCCGTCCGGCTCAACGCGACGTTTTCTCCGGTATATCCACCGGTGGGCGGCGTCGCGATGTCGACGCAAAGCGGCGCGCTAGGGCTGGCCATCCTTGACTATGCGCGTCAATTACGCCTCGGCATCTCGACGTTTGTGTCTGTCGGCAACAAGGCCGATGTCTCGAGTAATGACCTAATTCAGTATTGGGCCGATGACCCGCACACTCGGGTCATTCTCCTGTATCTCGAGAGCTTCGGGAATCCGCGAAACTTCAGCCAGATTGCCCGTCGCGTCGCCCGCGTGAAGCCGATTGTCGCCGTCAAGTCGGGCCGATCGGCCTCGGGCGCGCGCGCCGCCTCGTCGCACACCGGTGCGCTGGCGTCGAGTGACGTGGTGGTCGACGCGCTGTTTGCGCAGGCAGGCGTCATTCGCACGAATACGCTGGAAGAGTTATTCGACGTGGCCACGTTGCTGGCGCATCAGCCGGTGCCGCACGGGTCGCGCGTGGCGATTGTGACCAACGCCGGTGGTCCGGGGATCCTGGCGGCGGATGCATGTGAGGCGCAGGGGTTGCAGTTGCCGTCGCTGTCAGATACGACTGTGGCCGAGCTGCGGTCCTTTTTGCCGGCCGCGGCCTCGGTGGGAAATCCGGTGGACATGATTGCCTCCGCATCGGCCGAGAGTTATGGTCGGGCGTTGCGGGCCGTCCTGCGCGACAGTCGCGTGGACGCCGTGTTGGTCATCTTCATTCCCCCACTTATGACCCATGCGGAAGACGTGGCTCGCGCGGTTCGGGCGGCCGCGCTCACGGTGCCTGAGAAGCCCGTGCTCGGTATCTTCATGTCGACCGAAAGCGCGACGGAACTGCTGGTGCCGATTCCGCGATTCGAATTTCCTGAAAGCGCAGCCGTGGCTCTGGCCAGGGCCGCCAAGTATGGCGCGTGGCTCAGGAGTCCAGTGGAACCGACCCCCGAGTATGTGGACATCAATCGCGCTGCCGTCCGTCGTCTTATCGACGCAGGCCTAGCGCGCGGGGGCGGCTGGCTGACGCCGGAAGAAGCACAAGGGTTGGCCGTGGTTGCCGGCATTGCTGTGCCGCCCTCAATCCTGGCGCTGTCGGCCGATGGGGCCGTGGCCGCTGCGCGATCGATTGGCGGCACCGTGGTGCTCAAGGCCGTGGGGCCAACCATCGTGCACAAGACTGAGGTGGGAGGTGTGCGTGTGGGCCTCATCGGCGACGAGGCCGTGCGTGAGGCCTGGACGGAGATGGCGGATCGCCTGGGCGCGGCCGAGCATGGCGGTGCGATGACCGGCGGACTGGTGCAGGCCATGATCGGTGGTGGCGTGGAGATGCTGGTGGGGGTGACCGACGACCCGATCTTCGGCCAGGTCATGGTGTGCGCCAGTGGCGGCATCCTAGCGGAGTTGCTGCACGACGCCGACTTCCGGCTCCATCCGCTGACCGGACGGGACGCCGACGACATGATCGCGTCTCTACGCGGCGCCGCCTTGCTCAAAGGCCATCGCGGATCCGCGCCGGCAGATGTGCCGGCGCTCCGCGACGCCCTCCTGCGTGTCTCAGCCCTGGTCAGCATGTGTCCCGAGATTCAGGAACTCGACATCAATCCTCTGCGGGTGCTCACCCGTGGCGCACATGCGCTCGACATTCGCGTGCGCGTCGGCGCGGCTCGCGCAACGGCCGCGACGAGGAGAATCACTTATTAATCAGCCCATTAGCCCATTAATAGTCCACTCTCTCCAGAAAGAGCCCCGCTGCCGGCGCCGTCAGTCGCGCCGTCAGGGGGGATTCTTTTTGCAGCAGCCGTCCGACGTCTCCGGGTGTCAAACCGCCCTTCCCGACTTCCACCAACACGCCGACGATCCGCCTCACCATCTTCCAGAGGAAGTGCGACCCGGTAATGTGCACCAGGATCAAGTGGTCCTGCTCGGTTAACGTCAGTTCCTGAAGCAGGACCTGCGTCGACTTCTCCTCTGGGTCATCGTCTGTAAAGCTGCGGAAGTCGGCGAAGCCGACCAGATGGGTGGCGGCGGCGCGCATACGGACCAGATTCAGTGGTTCGCGGACCCACCAGACAAACGGCTTTTCGAAGGCGGACCGGCGGCGTGACAGCTGGTAGCGGTAGCGTCGCGCCACGGCGCTGTGACGCGCGTGGAAGCGCGGCGGCATTCGCTCGGCCGAGAGCACGTTGATGTCGTGCGGCAGCCCGTCGTTAATGCGAGCCACTAGGGTGTCGGGAGGCAGCGCGTTGGGTAGATCGACGTGAACGACCTGCCCGAGCGCGTGTACGCCGGCGTCGGTGCGGCCCGAGCCGTAGGTCTCGAACTGCCGGCCCCGAGTGGCTTCCTCGAGCGCTCGATGGAGCTCGCCCTGGACCGTGCGGGCATTGTTCTGGATTTGCCAGCCGGAGTAGCGGGTGCCGGCATATTCCACGATGAGTTTGTAGCGGGGCACGTGGTTACAATACCCCTATGTTGCTGAAACGCTTCTTCGACACCAGGCTTGCTCAGACGAGCTACCTGATTGGATGTGTGGCCACCGGCGAGGCCATCGTGATCGATCCGAACCGGGATACGGACCAGTACATCAAGGCCGCCGAGGCGGAGGTCGTCAAGATCACGCACGTGACCGAGACCCATATTCACGCCGACTATGTGTCTGGAAGCCGCGAACTCGCGGCGCGGACGGGGGCGAGACTGTTCCTGTCGGATGAAGGTGATGCCAATTGGAAGTACCAGTTCGCCGCCGAGGCGGGTGCCACCCTGGTGAAGGACGGCGACCGCATCACCGTTGGCAATGTGCTCCTCGATGTGGCGCACACGCCGGGCCACACGCCGGAACATATCTCGTTCATCGTGACGGACTCAGCGGGCGCGGACCTGCCCATCGCGGTGGCGTCGGGAGATTTCATCTTCGTCGGTGATGTCGGCCGACCGGATCTATTAGAGAAGGCGGCGAACATCCAGGGCACGATGGAAGTGGGCGCGCGCGCTTTGTACGCGAGCCTGCAGAAGTTCGCCTCGCAGCCAGACTGGCTCCAGGTGTGGCCAGGCCATGGCGCGGGGTCCTCGTGCGGCAAGGGCATCAGCGCGATTCCGCACAGCACGCTCGGCTACGAGCGGCGCTTTAACTGGGCGTTCCAGTGCAAGAGCGAAGCGGAATTTGTCGCCGCAGTGCTGGCCGGCCAGCCGGAGCCGCCGAAGTACTTTGCGGAGATGAAGCGCGTCAACAAAGAGGGGCCTCGGATTCTTCACGGCTTCAACCGTCCAGCACTGCTGCAGGTGGATGCGCTCGCCGCCAGGCTTCGCGAGAAGGCCATCGTCGTTGATACGCGTTCGGCTAGTGCGTTTGCGGCCGGCCATGTGCCTGGAACGATCAACATTCCGCTCAACTCGAGCTTCACGACATGGGCGGGCTGGTTCGTGCCGTACACGAGGGACTTTTTCCTGATCGTGAACGACCCTTCTTCGGCCATTGATACGGCCGTTCGGGACCTCGCGATGATTGGCCTCGATCGCATCGCCGGCTATTTCGATGTCGGCGTGATCGATGCCTGGACCGCCGGCCAGCGGCCGTTGGACACGGTGCCGCAGGTGACTGTCCATGATTTGCAGGCATCGTTGGGACACAACGCGGTGACACTCCTGGACGTGCGCAATCAGACGGAGTGGGATGGCGGTCGCATTGCCGGGGCGCAGCACATCACGCTGGGGTATCTGACTGACCATCTGGCGGACATTCCCCGTGACAAGCCCATCGTGGTCCAGTGCGCCGCGGGCGCGAGGTCGTCGATCGGCGCAAGCGTGCTCAAGGCACATGGCTTCGACAATGTGATCAACCTCGTCAGCGGCATCGGCGCATGGCGCAAGGCCGGGCTGCCCGTGGAATCGGTACGCTGAGTGGCTAAGACGCGGACCACCCCCGAAGTCGCGGCCGAGTCGTTCGGAGTGGGTAAGCTCACGCGGCACCTGTTTGTGTGTGTCGGACCCGACTGTATCGACACCGCACTCGGCCAAGAGACCTGGGATTACGTGAAACGCCGGTCGAAGGAACTGGGCATAGCCGGGCCTGACGGTCCAGCGTATCGGACGCGCGTGAGTTGCTTCCGGATCTGCACGGGCGGGCCCATCGCGGTCGTGTATCCAGAGGGGACGTGGTATCGCGGTGTGACGCCGGAGAATGCCGAACGGATTTTGCAGGAGCACGTGATCGGCGGGCGAGAAGTCTCGGATTTGTGCTTTGTACGCAATCCCTTGCCTGTAGCGACGGGATCCCTGTGATAGGCTTGCCAGCTGTGCGCCCGTAGCTCAATTGGATAGAGCACCGGGCTTCGAACCCGTAGGTTGGGGGTTCAAGTCCCTCCGGGCGCACCAAGATTGACGGATCGTCCATGCGTCCGTAGCTCAGTTGGATAGAGCGTTGGCCTCCGAAGCCAAAGGTCGCAGGTTCGAATCCTGCCGGACGCACCATCCTTCGCGTAAGACCCCACTGTTTGTGGGCCCGTAGCTCAATTGGCAGAGCAGCAGACTCTTAATCTGTTGGTTGGTGGTTCGATTCCACCCGGGCTCACCATCCTTCGCGAACCGCTCGCTACGGCTGACGAGCCACGCGAGCGCTTCTCGAAGGCGGGTAGAATGCGCGTCATGCTTCTCCGACGAACTCTGCTGGCCGCTGCGCTGCTTGCACTGTCATTGACGCCAGTGGCGCGTGCGGGCGATCAGGCGCCTGCGTCCGCTTCGTCGAACTGGCCGCAGTGGGGCGGACCGTCACGTGACTTTCACTCGTCATCCACGGGCCTCGCGGATTCGTGGCCGGCCGAGGGACCGCCGGTCATCTGGGCCCGGCCACTCGGTAATGGACACTCCGGCATCGTCGTAGACGATGGTCGGTTGTTCACGATGTACCGCACAGGTAACGCCCGCGCGAAGATTGGGCCGTGGAAGAGCGAAGAAGTGGTTGCCGCGCTCGACGCGAAGACCGGCGCCACGCTTTGGGAACACACCTATCCGTCGCGCCACGAAGACTTCAGCTTTGGTGCCGGTCCGCACTCCACGCCGATCGTGGTCGGTGACCGCGTCTTCAGCGTCGGCACCAACCAGCAGATGTTCGCGCTTGACAAACGCACAGGCAAGGTTCTGTGGTCGCATGATTTCATCGCCGAGTTCAAGTCGCCCGAGCTGCTGATTCGCCCTGTGGTGAAAGTCGGTTATTCCTGCAGCCCGATTGCATTCGCCGACACCATCATCTGCAGCGTGGGCGGGCCGGGACAGTCGATCATGGCTTTCCGGCAGCGTGACGGCGCGGTCGTCTGGAAAAGTGGCGACTTCCTGACCTCGGGCGCCCCACCCATTCTCATCGAGATGGGCGGCCGTCCCCAGGTGGTCTTTTTCGCCGGTAGCACAATCACCGGTCTCGATCCGTCTACAGGCGCCATCCTCTGGTCGCACCCACACGATCCCGGCAACGACCTGAACTGCAGCACCCCGCTCTTCGGCCCCGACCATGTGCTCTTCATGTCGTCGGCGTACCAGGCGGGCAGCCGTGCGATTCAGCTGAGTCAGACCGGCGACATCACCAACACCGAAGAACTGTGGTTCACCAATCGCGTGCGATTTATGTTCCTCGGCGCCCTCCGTGTCGGCGATTTCGTGTATGGCACCACTGGCGACTTCGGTCCTGCGTTCCTGACGGCCCTGAACATCAAGACGGGTGAGTCAGCCTGGCAGGTCCGCGGCTTCGCCCGCGCCAGCCTCCTTCACGCCGACGGCAAAACCATCGTCATGAACGAAGACGGCGATTTGGCCCTCGCGCGGCTCTCGCCCACGAGCGCAGAGATCCTTGCGCGTGTGAAGGTGTTCGACACCACGTCGTGGACGGCACCGACACTGATGGGGACCGCGCTGTATGCGCGCGACCGCGAGAAGATCGTCGCGTTGAATCTGGGCGTGCCTGGTGCAGGGCCCGCCGCGGCCGTGACCTCCTCTGCCGTTGGAGCGAGCACGAGGCGACTTGTACCACTGGCTGCGCCGGCACCTCCGCCGGCGTCACTCAACGGTTCGTGGCAGCTCGACACAGCCGCGAGCACTCTGACCGATGGAGCGGGATTTTCTGGACTCATGGCCGCCGGCGCACCGCGATGGATGTTCGTCACGCAACCAGCCAACGGCGCCATCGTCATTGAAAGCCCCATCAACACAGGCCACACGCGGTTCTATCGTCCGGGTCGCTCCACCACCTCCGATACCAAGGACGGCACGATCACGATGCTGGCGTCATGGGTTGGCAAGACGCTTGTTGCAGAAGGGCGCGCGGTGACAAGCGGCGGTGCGACCGTCGCGGTGAAGGAAACGCTGTCACTCGATGGGGAAGTGCTTGTAGTGGAGATCCTGACCGGAGAGGTAGCGGGCAGTCAGAAGACAACCCGGCTGCGCTACACGCGTCTGCTGGACGTCGGCCCGTGTGAGACCTGGCCGGCGCCCTGCAAGAGAAAGTAGATGCTCAGCTCGACCGGCGCAGTGCCCACGCGCGCCGAGCGATGAGACCGAGCGGCACCACAATCGCCAGCAGGATGAGCCATGGGACCACGGCACCGAATATCGCGGCGACCGGCGTGAATCACTGCGCCTTGAACCACTCGACTGCGACGATGGTGTTGGCCTCGGCTGCGCGAGCCATGCTGCCCACCGCGTAGTCGCGCGCGACGGCTGCTGCGCCGGCGGCGGCTTTCCATCCGACCGCGACCGCGCCGATGGCCCACCAGCCTACGGCGATGCTGCCGAACGCCAGCATCACGAACGCCACGCCCGCAATGCTGAGACTGAGCACGCCCACAGTGGCGCCGCCGATCGCGATGGGCGCAACCGCCAATCCACCAATCGCCAGGAACGGGCTGATCGCCACGTCACCGATCGCGATCCATCCGCGCGCGCCGCGTGTCCAATACGAACCGACATCAAGACCGCCGGTGGCAAACGCGAACAGCGGGAGCCCGAACAATGTCCACGACGACGAGTAGCGCTGGGGACCGGCCGACACTCTGCGGCTTGCGAGATGCGGGGCATACTCGACATCGTTCGTGCCGGTCTCGATGCGAACGCGCTCGATGTCGCGTTGAAGGCCATTGTTCCCAAGTCCGAGCCGCACCAGCAGGATGCCGGTCCACGCGCACGTCAGGGTGATCAGCACCCAGGGCGAATCTGGAAAGTGCCCCGGGAGCACCAGCACCATGTCTGTTGGCGCGCCATCACTGAAGCCTTCATTGAGTGGACTGGTCTCCGCGCCCGAGCGTGACAGGATGCGGACCTGACGCCCATGAAGATGGATGGGATGGGCCATCGCCATGCCCATCGGATGGGTCTCGTTGACCAGTTCCCACACCTGCGTGGCTCCGGCCGCCACCGTTTCGTCGGCCGCGACCGTGTCCATTTCGAACGTGCGACCGTTCATCAGCCAGTTCATCTGACGAAACTGCAGGGCCACACGTCGCACCGGCGCGTTGGCCTTCACGGCCCAGAGTGGCATCGGCGCCGACAGGCGCTCGGGCAATTGTATACGCGTGCCGATGGAGCCTGACACCGTCAAGGTCATCAGCGTGATTGCCGCGCCCTGAGGCAGCGGCGATGTGTCGGCCATCATCCTGGCCCGCCCGACAGCCTCAGCGGAGTAAGCGAGGCTGCGCATTTCCACGATCGAACCTGCGACATGACTCGAGAGGTCAAGCAACATGTCGGCGCGTTGGGCGGGCGCCAGTGTCAGTGCCCTGACTGTACGAGCCCGTTCGAGCAGGCCGCCGTCACCACCAATGATCGTGAGTGGTGTGCCATCGCTCCACGCCAGTTTATAGATGCGCGCGTTCGATCCGTTGAGGATGCGGACGCGGTACGTTCGGCGGTCCACGTCCGTCGCAGGCCGCGAACGGCCGTTGACCAGGACCGTGTCACCCACCCAGCCGTTCATGGTCTGCATCATCGCCGCCATGCCCATGCCGCCGGCGGCGTATTCGAACTGGTTTTGTGCGTTGACGCGCCGGTCCTGCAGCACACACAGCAGGTCGCCGTTGCACGTCGGCAGTCCTAACGCGTCTTCCTCGGCGTCCGACACCAGTAACAGTCCGGCCAGACCCTGGTAGACCTGGGCGCCGGTGCGCATGTGCGAGTGCTACCAATATGTGCCGGCCCGATTGATGACCTCGAAGTCGTAGACGTAGTCGCGTCCGCCCTCCACCGTCAGCCGCGGATGCCCGTCGGCCACATCGGGGACGTCGAGTCCATGCCAGTGGACGATGGATGGCTCGGGCAGGTGGTTGTGGAACCTGATGCGGACGCGCTGGCCCTTGCGAAGCCGGATCACGGAGCCGAGGTACGACCCCGGGATGGTCTCAAGCGTGGTCGCCGGCCCGCGGAGGACCCGGCCCATGAACTCCCACACGCGCGTTGGTGCTCCGGGCTGGATCGAGGCCTCTCCAGGCGCGGCGGTCAGCTCGAGCTCCACGTCCGGCGTGTTGTTCTGGAGGAGGAAAAGGGGTCGCAGGGCCGGCGCGAACGATGCCAGCCCCATCAGACGCAAGAGTGTTCGACGGTTCATCAACAGTATCGTTGCAGGCTTGGTGCCACGCTCGCCCCTCCGTCTTCCAACCGGCATCGTGCCGGCGGCGTCTTGCCCCTGGGGAACACATGCGTGAAATTGCCCAAGCGATGCCACGATTCGTGACCACCGAAGTGCGCGACATCGTGGCATTCTGGAGGCCGTGGCGCGCGTGTTAGACTGCGCGCTATGCGCTCTAACTTCCGTTTCCTTCTCTGCGGCGCCGTGTTCGCGCTCGCGTTTGTCGCTGCGCGCGGCCCCCTGACCGCAAGCCACTCCACCGAACTCGCACAGTTTGGCGGTGCCGTTCTTGTCGGCGATGGCGAAGTGTTCGCCGCCGAATCCAACAATCAGTTTCGCCCCGGGCTGGTCTATGTCTTCCGGAAGACCGGCGCATCGTGGCTGGAAGCCCAGCAACTGACCGCGCCCAAGGCGGCGGTCTTCGACGGCTTCGGCGTGTCGCTGGCGCTCGAGGGCTCAACGCTGTTTGTCGGCGCTGGTGCCTCGGCTGTTCATGTGTTCACGAAGCAGGGCGCCGCCTGGACGTATGCGTCCACCGTGGACGCCGGCCTGGTGCCGATGCCCGACGCCACAGTGACTCCCACCGTGAGCCGGTTTGGCGCCGCGATTGCGGCTTCTGGAGATTGGTTGTTCGTCGGCAAGGAACTGCCCGCGGGTCGAGGCCGTGGTGGTGCCGTGGCGGGAGGCGGGGGCGCTGGCCGTGGCGGTCCGCCGCCGGCACAGCCCGCCGGCGCGGTATTCGCCTTCAAGCGCTCGGCCTCTGGTCAGTACCTGTATCACTCCACACTCGCGTCCGCAGCCGATGCTGCGGCGACCGCGGATGATCGATTCGGCGCCTCGATCGCCGTCGCCGGTACGACGGCCCTCATCGGCGCGAGCGGCCAGAACTCTGGAGCCGGTGTCGTCCATGAATTCAACATCGAGGCCGACGCGTGGAAGTCGGTTCGTACCTTTGCGCCCATCGGCGCGCAGGGCACCACGGCGGCGTTCGGTACGCATGTGGCATCAAATGGCTCGCAGGCCTTCGTCGCCGCCCCAGGCGATGCCGGCGGCTACGGCGCCGTCTATGTATTTGCCAAGGTCGCGCAGCAGGGCGGCCGTGGGGGTGGCGCGCCTGCGCCGCCGGCCGCACCGGCCACGCCGGCGCCGGTGAACCTCCAGTGGGTCGAAGGGACGCGCCTGGCGGCGCCGGCCGCCGGCCGCGCGGATCGCTTCGGTGCATCGATCGCCACGAGCGACCGCGAGGTCTGGGTTGGCGCGCCTGGCGCCGGTGGTGCCGGCCGGGTCTTCGTGTTCAACGGTGGCGCCACAGGTTTTCAGATTGATGGCCTGCGGCTGCTCGGTCCCACATGGACGGATCCGATCGCGGCTGGAGCATCTGTGTCCGTTCGAGGAAACGTCGCCGCTGTCGGGGCCACCGGCGCGAATCGTAACGGCGGCGGGCTCTTCATCTATGAACGCGACGCCTTCGGTGGCTGGCGCGAACAGCCGATGATGACCACGCTGCTTGATGAACTGCCAGCCATCACCGGCAGCGAACGCCGCTGCGGCTCCGACGGCAAGATCGAAGTGTTCGACTGCGGCGCCACAGATCTTCAGGCCTTCCTTCCCCCGTCGAAGCTCAGCTACGACGGGCACACCGTCCCCATGTCGAGTCTGTGGGGCTGGACCGACGCGCAGACAAAGCAGGAGTGGGCGATTCTCGGCCGTCGCGACGGCACCACATTCGTCGACATCACGAACCCGACGCAGCCGAGGGTGGTCGCTGACCTGCCGCTGACCGATGGCGCTCGTCCCAGTTCATGGCGTGAGATGAAGGTCTATAAGGACCACGCCTTCATCGTGTCGGACGCCGCCGGTCCGCACGGCATTCAGATCTTCGACCTGGCGCGGCTGCGCGTGATGAAGCCCCAGCCTAACGGCCTGCCCCAGAAAGTGGCCGCCGACTTTATTTACCGCGACGTGAACAGCGTGCACGACATGGTGATTAACGAAGAGAGTGGCTTCGGGTATCCCGTCGGGTCCAGCGGCGGCGGCAACACCTGCGGCGGTGGCCTGCACATGCTCGACCTCAAGGACCCGAAGAACCCGAAGTTCGTCGGTTGCTTCGCCGACACCGAAACCGGCCGCCAGCGCACCGGCTACATTCACGACGCGCAGTGCGTGAACTACAAGGGACCGGACAAGCGTTACAAGGGCCGCGAAATCTGCATCGGCTCAAACGAGACGATGCTGAGCCTGCAGGATGTGACCGACAAGACGAAGCCCAGGGTGATCTCCCGTGCGGCCTATCCGAAGGTCGGCTACACCCATCAGGGCTGGCTCACCGAGGATCACAAGTACTTCTACTTGGACGACGAAACGGATGAGACGGGCGGGATGGTAGAGAAGACACGCACGCTCATCTGGGACTTCACCGATCTCGAGAATCCGCAGTTGGTCAAGGAGCACTTCAGCAAGGAAGCCGCGTCCGATCACAATCAGTATGTGAAGGGCGACCTTCTGTATCAGTCCAACTACCGCGCTGGCCTTCGCGTACTCAGTATCAAAGACCCGACGAACCCGAAAGAGATCGCCTACTTCGATACCGATCCGTTCCGGCCGAATACGCCGGGGTTCAACGGCGCGTGGAATGTCTTCCCGTTCTTCAAGAGCGGCTCGATCATCATCAGCAGCGTCGAACAGGGCCTCTTCATCGTCAAGACCTCGGACCGCGAACGATGATCGGTCGGCTCGCGTGTATTGCGGCGATGGCCGCCGCGACAATCACCAGCGCCGGCGCGTGGCCTGCAGCGGCTCAGCCGCCAGACTTGCTGTACGTCTGCGTGCAGGACGAGGCCGCAGTCGCCGTCGTCGACACCGTCTCGAAGTCTGTCGTCCGCACCGTGGACTTTCAGGCACTGGGATTCACCGCGACAGCGAAGCCCCACTACGTCGTGGTCGAGCCGGATGGCGCCTTCTGGTATGTGTCGCTCATCGGCGCCAACCGCGTCGTCAAGTTCGACCGGCAGGACCGCATCGTAGGGCACTACGAGATGGAAACGCCGGGCATGCTCGCGCTGGCGCCGGGCAATAACCTTGTGGCCACTCGATCGATGAGCGCCGTCAATCCTCCGAAGAGAGTCGCGGTCATCGACCGGACGACGATGAAGGGGGAGGAAGTGGAGATCCTGTTCGCCCGTCCGCACCCGATGGCGGCCACTGCAGCCGGGTACGCGTACACGGGGAGCCTGGGTGTGAATCAGATCGCGAGCATCGCGCTCGCGGACCTGCGAGTCGGGATCACGTCGCTGCCAGGAGCCATCCATTCTCTGGTGCAGTTCACCGTGAGCCCGGATGGGAAATCGCTCGTGGCGTCCACAGAGACCACGGGCCAGGTGCTGGTATTCGACATTGCGGCACCGGCGTCGCCAAAGCTCGTGAAGTCCATCCCAGTTGGTGCGATGGCCTTTGATCCGGTGTTCACGCCTGACGGAAAGTTCGTGTGGGTGCCTGTGAAGGCCACGAATCAGCTTGTGGTTCTCGACACGGCGACGTGGGCCGAGGTTGGGCGTGTCAGCGACGCGAACCTGCAGCAGCCGCAGCAAGTGGTGTTTTCACGAGATGGGGCCATGGCATTTGTGACCAACAACAACAAGATGGACCACATGGCGGACCCCGCGATGGCCGGTCACACCATGCCGGGCATGGACGGCACCGGCGCGCTCGTCATCGTGAATGCGAGGACACGTGTGGTGGAGAAGGCCATTCCCCTTGGGAAGAACCTCACGGGTATGGGCATCCGGGCGGCGCGCTGACGTGCGGGTTGTCGCCTTCGGCGTTGCCGGACTGATCCTTGTTGGCGGCGCTCTCCTGACCGCTGAACCAACGCCTCAGACGCCGATAACGTTCACGCGCGCCGTCGCGCCATTTCCTGCCGAAGGCGCCGACGGCCGGCCGTTCTCTGTGCCGTTTCTCGGCGGGCTTGATGTTCCTCGTCCGCAGTTTGCGGACATCGACGCCGACGGCGATCTCGATCTCTTTTTACAGGAGTTCCGTAGCGAGATCTGGTTCTTCGAAAATACCGGTACCGTGGCGGCGCCTCGGTATGAATGGCGAACCGATCGCTATCAGAATCTTGATGTCGGCGAGTGGTACCGGTTCGTTGATCTGGATGCCGACGGTGACCTTGACCTGCTGGCCGAGAAGCCGTTCAGCAACATCCTGTTCTTCCGCAACGCGGGCACGAAGCAGGCCGCGAAGTTCGAGACCGGAGGCACCCTCATCGACACCGATGGTGCGGCCATCGCCCTCGATCGCCAGAACATTCCGGCAATCGTGGATCTCGATTGCGACAACCGACTGGACCTGTTCATCGGCCGTGTCGAGGGCCTCGTCATTCACTACGAGGCCGTTGCGCCAGGCTCCCTGCAGTTTGCGTTTCTGACGGACCACTGGGAAGACATCGAGATCATCGGGCGCGTCGGGACGCCGGGCCCGTCAACGCGCCATGGCGCCAACGCCCTGTCGTTTGGGGACTTTGATGGCGACAAGGACCTGGACTTTTTCTGGGGCGATTTTTTTGAGCCCGGAGTGCTGCTGATCGAGAACAACGGGGCAACGTGCAGTTCGCCGTCGTTCAGGAATGAACCCGTGCCGCTGCCATTCGCCGACACGCGTACGAGCGGGTATAACGCGCCGGTGCCGGTGGACCTCGATTTCGATGGTGACCTGGATTTCCTGATGGGAGTGATCGGCGGCGCGAACAACCCGGTGACGACGGCGGCGGATAACTTCTATCACTTCGAGCGGACGGCAAAAGACACCTTTGAATTGCGCACCAGGCGCTTCCTCAACGGCATCGACCTGGGCAGCGAGAGTGTGCCAGCCGCCGGCGACCTCGATGCCGACGGCGACCTGGACCTGGTCGTCGGCAGCAAGATCGTGCCGCCGGGTGATGCGGGGCAACTGACCATCTTCCGCAACATCGGAACCAAGACCGCGCCGTCGCTCAGGCAGGAGGCGCCGCTCACGTTGGTGAACGCATATCACCTGGCGCCGACGCTTGGCGACCTCGACAACGATGGTGACCTCGACCTGCTCGTAGGCACCTGGAACCAGGGCATCCGTTTTTTTAGGAACCAGGGCACTGCAAGAGAAGCGAAGTTCGTGGAGGACCCGGCGGCGGCGATCACGCCTCTCCGCGCGAGCCTCGTGTCACCGGTGCTTGCCGATCTCGATGCGGATGGCGACCTCGATCTGCTCGTGGGCACAGCCACTGGTACTCTCATCCACTATCGCAACGACGCTACGGCCAGAGGCGCGCGGTTTATGCTGGTCACCGAGCGGCTGGGCGACCTGTCTCCAGCGCGGCGCAGTCGGCCCACGGTCGTCGATGTCACTGGCGACGGCCTGGTGGATCTGCTGGTTGGTGGCGAATCAGACGGCGTCGCGTTGTATCGCAATGCGGGCACGAAGTCGGCCCCGCGATTCGTCCAGGACCCATCGTTCGCGCTGCGCCTGCCGCCCCTGTCCACGCCACTGGCGATGGACCTTGACGCCGATGGCCGCGTCGAACTGTTGGCCGGGACGGTGAGTGGCGGACTGGTGCTGTGGCGCTAGTGGCCTGATGTTAGACTCCCCCTACCCATCTTGAACCAGTGATGGTCGTGTCACCGCTGTCCGCAGGACAGGGATGAAGGGGAGATTTGTATGCGCGCTGCGCTTAGCCTGACCTCGTTGCTCACCCTCGCGACCGGTACCGCGATCTTCGCCGACAACTGGCCCCATTGGCGCGGCCCCTCTCACAACGGTGTCAGCACGGAAACAGGCTTGCCCGTGACCTGGGGAGCCACGTGCGTGGCCGATGGAGCCGCCTCTGCTTCCGCCACGGCCGGAGCCGAGATGGGAGCAAGTCCGGCTGCTCAGGGACGCGGTCGCGGGGGGCGGGAAGGCCGGCCGCTCACGCCGTTCGCGTGCACCAACCTCAAGACCGAGAACGTTTCCTGGAAGCTGTCGCTGCCTGCGTATAGCGGATCAACGCCGATCATCTGGGGCGATACGATCTTCCTGAACGTCGCCACGGGCGCCAACAACGGCGCGCTTGAATTGTGGGCCATCGATCGGCGCAAGCAGACTGTTTCGTGGAAGCGGCCGCTCGCCGACTCCAACCACATGGAGCGCAAGCAGAACATGTCGTCACCGTCGCCCGTGACGGACGGTCGTCACGTGTGGGTGATGACCGGTGTCGGCACGCTGCAGGCCTTCGACTTCGCCGGCAAGGAAATCTGGTCGCGCAACGTGCAGACCGATTACGGCCGGTTCGGATTGAACTGGGGCTACGCCTCATCGCCGCTGCTTCAGGACAACGCGCTGTACGTGCAGGTGCTGCACGGCATGAAGACGGATGACCCGTCGTATCTTCTGAAGATTGACGCGGCCACCGGCAAGACCATCTGGCGCGTCGAGCGGCTGACCGAAGCCGTTTCGGAATCACCGGATTCGTACACGACGCCGGCATGGGCCGAGGTGAGTGGCCGTCCGGAGCTGATCATCACCGGTGGCGATGTGGTGTCGGGCCACAATCCGGCGACCGGCGCGGAGTATTGGCGCGCAGACGTTCTCAATCCGCAGCGCGGCCGCAACTACCGCATCGTCGCCTCGCCGACGATCGTCGGCGACCTCGTGATCGCGCCCACCCGCAACAACCCGATGGTGGCCATCAAGCCGGGTGGTACGGGGGATGTGGCCGGCAGTCACGTGGCGTGGACGTTTGCGCAGGGTCCCGACGTGCCCACGCCCGTCAGCGACGGCAGACTGCTCTACATCGTCCGCGATGGCGGTGTGGCGTTTGCGCTGGATGCGAAGACGGGCGCGGCGGTGTACGGACCCGAGCGGCTGCCGTCGGGCACGTACAGCGCCTCGCCGATTCTGGCGGACGGCAAGATTTATGTGACCACCGAAGAGGAGGGGATCACGACGGTCTATCGCGCCGGTCCCAAGTTCGAGGTGCTCGCATCCAATCGCCTGGCCGACGACTGTTCGCCGTATTGCCTCAGCACGGTGGCGATTTCTGAAGGACAGATTTTCATGCGTACCGCGTCGTTCCTGTGGGCGATCGGTGAGCGGCGGAAGTAGGGCAGCCCTCGCACTGACCCTCGCCGTGGGCGGCGCGGTCAGCTGCGGCACAGGTGATGAGGCGCCCCGCGGCAGCAATGCGCTCGCCGTGGCGGTGGCCTGGAAGGAAACGTCGGCCGAGTACGAAGCACTGTACCTGCAGGGCTTTAATGTGGCCAGGATGCACGTGGACCGGGCACTCAGGGATGGCCGGCGGTCGCTGGCGGTCATCTCGGACCTGGACGACACTGTGCTCGATACGCGCGACTACTGGCGCGAAGTGCTCGCCGCGGACGCGCAGTTGTTTGAAGACGCCCGTTGGGATGTGTGGGTGGCAAAAAACAAAGTGCGCGCCAGTCCTGGCGCGTTGGACTTCCTGAACTTCTGTCGCGACTCGGGTGTTGAGGTCTTCTACATCACCAACCGCGATCAGGGACCAAGGACGATGGAGTTGGCCCTCGGGAACCTGAAGGCCGCGGGGCTCCCGTATGCGGATGCCGAACATCTGACGGTGATCACTGACAGCTCGGACAAGGAACCACGTCAGCGACAGGTGGCGCAGTCACACGACGTGGTGGTTTACCTTGGCGACAACCTGAACGACTTCCGGCGGTCGTACTACGTGATCGACGCCCAGAGCCGGCGCCAACGGCTGGCCACGGACCGGAGCGAATTCGGCCGGCGTTTCATCCTGTTCCCGAACCCCACCGACGGCCACTGGATTCGTGCCATTCTGGGCGACTCCGAACCGCTGCCGACGCCAGAGACGCTCGATCGACTGCACAGCCTGATCGGGCGGCAGCGCTAGGACGACCAGCGCTCACGTTCGAGTTTCCAGGCGTTACCCTCGCGGATCAGGAAGACTTCGCCTGTGGTCTTTTCCTTATCCGCGTCGAGGGCTTCGACCGACAAGGCGACGCCGGCTGCCGTCTTGGTCTCCTTGACGACCTTGAGGTTGGTCACGGCGCCCAGCATCTTGACCATTTCGAACGTCATGGCGCTGTCTTCCTTCGACGTCGCGTCCATCTTGGCCTGCACGGCCTTTGAGTGCCACGGCCTGAGGTCGTCCACCGACTTGGTCTTGTCGAACACCACCCGATACGCCAGGTAGAACTCGGTGGCCGTCTGGTTGGCATTCTGGGCCCAGGTGGCGGCTCCCATCGAGGCGAATACCAGCGTCAATGCCACCACCAACTGACTCGTGCGATGTGTTCCCACAGATGTTTCCTCCTGCGCTCGTGGAGGGGACGCGGGCGCCATCTCACTCTGACTGGACGCAGCGCTTGTGCGGTTGCACCCAGGGCCCGGCGCAAATACTATCCCACCGGGGGAAGTGTCTATGGTCCGCTCAACATTCACATCCAAAGTGCTGCTGGCCGCCGGTCTCGGCATGTTCGGAATCGTCTGCGTCGCCGCCAATCCGTTTGCGCAGGCGCCGGCGGCGCTCACGGCTGAGTCACTGTTCGGCCAACTTCGGTGGCGCAACATCGGACCCGCCAACATGGCGGGCCGCATTTCGGACATCGAGGCGGTGGAAGCCAACCCGGCGGTCGTCTATGTGGGATCCGCCTCGGGCGGGGTGTGGAAGTCGGTGAATGCCGGCACCATGTGGGAGCCGATTTTCACGAATTATCCCGTAGCCTCCATTGGCGACATCGCCATATACCAGAAGGATCCCAATATCATCTGGGTGGGCACCGGTGAAGACTGCGTACGTAACAGCGTGGCGTGGGGCGACGGCGTCTACAAGTCCACCGATGGTGGAAAGACGTTTGTGAACGTCGGGCTGCCCGAGTCACATCACATCGGCCGTGTGTTGACGCATCCGACCAACCCAGACATTGCGTACGTCGCGGCCCAGGGGCATTTGTGGGAGCACAATCCCGACCGGGGTCTCTACAAGACGATCGACGGCGGCAAGACATGGCGGCGGCTGGCGAACGGCCTGCCGACGGATGGGAAGACTGGCGCGTCCGACATCCAGATGGATCCGACCAATCCGAACATTCTGTACGCAGGAATGTGGGAACGCATCCGGCGTCCGTTCATCTTCGAGAGCGGCGGCCCGAACGGCGGCATCTTCAAGTCCACCAACGGTGGCGATACATGGACGGAGTTGACGACGGGTTTGCCGTCGGGCAACACCGGCAAGGTGACGATCACCATTCACCGTAAGAATCCGAAAATCCTCTCAGCGATTGTCGAGGCGGCGGTCACGCGCGATTTAATGGTGCCCGGCTCGGGGATCTACCGGTCCGAGGATGCCGGCCTGACCTGGACCTACGTCAACACCAGCAACGACCGGCCGTTTTATTACAGCCACGTGCAACTCGATCCGAACTTCCCGAACCGTTTGTATTACATGGTGGTGCCGGCGCAGGTGTCCGAGGACGGGGGGCGCACGTTCACGCGCAACCTGCCGGGCATCGAGGGCGACTTCCACGCGATGTGGATTGATCCGGCCAACAGCGATCGCTTCTACATCGGCAACGACAAGGGCGCGTCGGTGACCTACGACGGCGGCCGCACGTTCATCATGTTCGACAACATGGACATCGGTCAGTTCTACGCCATCACGGTGGACAACCGCGATCCGTATCACGTCTACGGCGGCCTGCAGGACAGCGGTAACTGGGGCGGCACCACCAACAGCCGCGACTACAACGGCATCCTTGGCGAGCACTGGTTTAAGTTCCACTCGGGCGACGGCTTCCACACGACGGTGGATCCCGACGACTGGACCATCGTCTACACCGAGACCCAGAACGGCAGTGTGCGCCGGCTGGATGCGGATTTCCGTCAGACCGGCAGCAGCGTCTCGCCGCGGCAGCAGACCATTCTCAATTTTGCTGAAGTGACAGCCGCTGAAGGCAAGGCGCCGACATTCCGTTACAACTGGAGTTCGCCGCTGACGCTCTCGCCGCATGACTCCAAGATCGTCTACCTCGGCAGCAATCGGCTGATGCGCAGCACCGATCGCGGTGAGAGCTGGACCATCATCAGTCCCGATCTCTCCACGAACGACCCCGACTATACGACGCCGGCGCCGGCGGGATTCATGGGCGAGCGCGGCGGGGCAGAGACGCACGCCACGCTGATCTCTGTCGTGGAGTCATCGCTGCGCCCAGGCGTCATCTGGGCGGGCACCGATGACGGCAACGTGCAGGTGACGCGTGATGGCGGCGCCACGTGGACGAACGTGCGCGATAACATTCCCGTCAGCCAGGTGCCCGTGCGTACCTGGGTCAGCCGCGTGGAGCCGTCGCACTTTGACGCCGGCACGGCCTACGTCTCGTTTGACGGCCACCGCACCAGCAACTTCAAGCCCTACGTATTCAAGACCACCGACTACGGTGCCACGTGGACGTCCATCTCCTCAGACCTCCCGCAGCGCGACCCCGTCTACGTGGTGAAGGAAGATCTGAAGAACCCGGCGCTGCTGTTTGTGGGCACGGAGTTCGGCGTGTATGCCTCAGTCAACGGCGGGGCCCAGTGGCACAGAATGATGACCGGTATGCCCACTGTGGCGGTGCATGACCTGGTCATTCATCCGCGCGACAACGACCTGGTGGCCGCGACGCACGGACGCAGCATCTGGATCCTCGACGACATCACGCCGCTGCAGCAGTTGACGCCGGCTGTGCTGGCGGCTGACGCCCATGCGTTCAGCAATCGCGTGGCCACCGTGTGGAAAGCGATCAGCCGTGGCGCGACACGAGGGCATTTTCTGTTTCAGGGACGCAACCCGCTGACTATCGCGCAGCGTGCGCCCGCTAATTCACCGAGCGAGTTGACCAATTCTGCGACGGTATCGTTTTTTGTCGGTAAGGCTCAGGCCGGCCCGGCAAAGATCGAGATCACGAGCAACGACGGCACGCGCACGTTCACCGCTGACATTCCCGTGACCGTGGGTATCAACAGGCACTTCTGGCCATTGAGTTTTGCCGCACCCGGTGGCGGCGGTGGGCGCGGTGGCGGGGGAGGCCGCGGTGCTGGTCGCGGCGCCGGCGCGGCTGCGTCGGAACCCGAGGCACCTCCACCGATTCCACAGGGCGGTGGCCGAGGCGGCGGTGGCGCAGCGGCCGCTGGCCCCGGCACCTATCGCGTGAAACTCACGATCGGCGACAAGGTCCTGAATTCGACCATCGTCGTTCGCGCGGATCCAGACGCAGCGCGTGTGTGGTAGACCATTCCGCGTTTGCGTGTAGCGGTCACTCGGGCTTGAGAACCAGGCCGAGGCTTGCCCGGAAACGAGCAGCGCTGTCGTCTAAGAATGGTGACCCAATGAACCCTTTCGGCGTGTGTGCCGTCAAAACCTGGGAGGTATTAGATTGCGAGCCAGAGTACTGGTAGTGATGTTGGTGGCCGCGGGTATGGTGGGAATGTCGGCGCAGACCCCGGCGCCCGAAGCGGTGTACGACGTCTCGCTTCTGGCCGGGCCGGCTGGCGAGGAGGGCATCTACACCGGAACGACCACGTTCAGCGTGGACGCCGAAGGCATGGTCACTGGCACGCTGGCCATCGTCAGCCCGACGACGGTGAGGGCGAAACTGGCCGGCCGGGTCGACACGGGCGAATGGGCGTTCGAGTATCCCTACGCAATGACGGACCAGGGCTGCCTGGGCGTCTTGACGGGGACGGCGAAGGTTCCTGCGGACAAGAAGGTCATTTCGGGATCGGTGGCCATCGGTGGCGACTGTGCGCCTGAGCCGATGAACGGTACGTTCACGTTCACTTTGCAGGCGAAGAAGTAGCGGCGGTCGGCCGGACGGCTGCGCCTTCGGCGAGGTCCCGCAAGACCTGGAACGGGCCAGAGACGATGGAGGCGCCTTCGTCGACGCCGGACACCTCAATCGTCAGGCCGCCGATGATGCCGGTGGTGACCGGCGTGAACACGGCGCGGTCGTTGGTTACCACAAAGACGCCGCTCTTGCCGTCGCGCTGCACCACGGCCTGCAGGGGCACGGCCAGGACGTTCTTGCGCTCGGCGACGAGGATCTCGGTGTCACACGTCAGGCCCGGCCTCAGCGACGCCACGTCTCCCTCGAGCCGCACCTTTACACGAAACTCGCGCGCGGATGCCTGCGTACCGATTTGCGGCAGCGCGCTGGCGCCGATCTCGGCCACCCGACCGCTATAGGACCTGCCGGCGAGCGCATCAAGCGTGACCGTGGCGGTGTTGTCCATCAAGAGCCGCAACACATCGGCTTCGGCCACTTTGACTTCGGCATTGAGCGCGCTCAGATCCGAGATGGTCATGAGAATCGAGCCCGGCTGATTCTGCACGCCCATCACCACCATCTCACCCTCTTCCACGTCGAGGCGCGTGACGACGCCCGCGATGGGCGCTGTAATTTCGGTCTTGGCGAGTTGGTCACCCACACGTGTGCGCTCGGCGCGCCCCTGGGCCACCCGTTGCGTAGCGGAGGCCTGCGCCTGTTCTGCGCGCGCCACCGCAGCCGTGGCCGCATTGACCTGCGCCGCGGCCGTGTCGGCGGCGGCGACCGCCGCATCGAGTTCCGACAGCGCCAGGAGGCCGGCGGCCGAAAGCTCCCTGGCCCGCTGCAAGGCTCGATCGCCTTCGACTTTTCGTGACGCGGCGACGGCCACGTCGGCCTGAGCCGCCCGAACCTGATTGCCCGCGCCTCCGGCGTCGGCTTCGAGCGCTTGGAGGGCGGCGGCGGTTGAGGCGACAGCGCTCTGCGCCTGCACTGGATCGATGCGCGCCAGCACCTGACCCTCGGTCACGCGGTCACCTTCGCGCACGCGGAGACTGACAAGACGGCCCATCACCGACGAGCCCAGATCCGCGTATCGCGTGGCCACAATTTCTCCCGAGGCTGTGACGTAGGCGCGCAGCGTTTCCACGCGACCCACGGTGACGATATCGACGGCAATGGCTTCGACTCGACGGCCGGACCACCACCACCATCCACCAACCAGCACCACGGCAGCAACGACAAGAAGAAAGCGACGAGACATACCCGCTTATACTCACACAGTGGAAGGCTCCATGGGGCAACAGTGGTTTTCTTTGCAAGAATCTTTTCGTCAGGCGGCGCGTACTTTGGCGACAAACCGGCTGCGCGCGGGACTGGGCGCGCTTGCGATTGCGGTGGCCGTGGCCACCCAGGTGATCGTGGTGTCGGCGCTGGATGGCGTGGCCGTCTTTGCCGAGACCTCGACCGCCAGGGCATTTGGCTCTGACACATTCCTCCTCGCCCAGATCGCGTCACCCGGGCGTATCTCGCGCCGGGAATTGCAGGAACAGCTCCAGCGGAACCAGCCACTGCGGCGGGCGGACTGGCGTTTCCTCGATCAGCAGGCCGGAGGCCTGGTGCAATACGCCCCAAGCGTCCAGACTATCGCGGAGGTGACGGCGGGCGGACGCGTTTACGAGACCGCGGCCGTGTCGGGCACTACGTCGGTGCTGGCGGACCTTCGCGATTTGGCCGTCGCCCAGGGGCGGTTCCTGACGATCGAAGACGACCGCGGGGGGGCGGCCGTGGCGGTAATCGGCGCGGATGTCGCAGACGCGCTCTATCCCACCAGTGACCCGCTCGGGCAAGGCATTCGTGTGGCGGGCCGGCGGTTCGTGGTGGTTGGCGTGCAGACGAGGCTGGGCAGCTCCAGCGGCGCGTCGCTCGACCGTTCGGTGTGGATTCCGATTCAGGCGTGGGAGCGGGCGTTTGGCACGCCACGATCGTTGCCCGTGTTTGCGAAGGCGACCCCGTCCTCAACGGCGGGTGCGGCCGAGGATCGCGCGAGGGCGTCGCTGCGTGCCCGCCGGCAACTGGCGCCGGGGACTCCGGATACGTTCGACGTACTCACGCCCGACGCTGCGCGCGGCTTTGTCGCCAATCTCTCGCAGCGCATCGGCGTGGCTGCTGGCCCCATTTCACTCATGGCCCTCCTCGCGGCCGTCGTCGTGGTCACCAACACCGTGCTGGTGTCGGTGACACAGCGCACGCGCGAGATCGGCATACGGCGGGCGCTGGGCGCGCCGCGCTCGCAAATCATGCGCGAGGTGGTGGCCGAGTCGGCACTGACGGCGATTGTGGGCGGCGTGGCCGGCATTGGCGTGGCGATGGCGCTGGTGGCGACGTTGGCCGCGGCACTGGAGCTGCCGCTGGATGTGCGCGCGACGACGGTGGGCTGGAGCCTGCTGGCGTCGGCGGCCAGCGGATTGGTTGCGGGGTGGTATCCGGCCCGGCGCGCTATCAGACTGACTGCGGTGGAGGCCATTCGTGTCGAATGATCTGACGCCTCCCAGCGCGGCGGAACGCTGGCGGTCGTCGGCCGTGGAAGCGGGCACGCTGGCGATTGAATCGATCCGCGTACAGACGGCGCGATCGGTGTTGGCCGTCATCGGTCTGATCATCGGCATCGTGACGGTAGTGCTGGTGTCGTCCACGTTGGTCGGCCTGCGCAACTCCGTGGCACAGCTGTTTCGTGAACTGGGTACCGATAACATCTTCGCGTTTCATCGGAACGGCGATCCGTATACGCCGGCATCGGACGCCGATGCCTCGCGCCGCACATTAAACAGGGCCGACGTCGATGCGATCGCACGTCTGGCGCCCTCGGTGCGCGGTGTGGCTGCGCAGGTGCTGGTGCCAGCGGTGACCAGCACCCGAGTGATCACGGCGCGGGCCGGGGGGAACGAATCAGACACGGCACTCATTGAGGGTGTCACGCCGAATTTTTTTGCCGTGACCGACACGCCGTTTGGGTCGGGGCGGCCATTCACCGAGACCGAGGATCGCGTGGGCGCGTCGGTGGCCGTGCTTGGCGCGAACATCGCGAAGGCGCTGTTTGGCCCGCTGCCACCCGTGGGGCAGTCGTTCCTGCTCGGCGGGGATCGTTACTACGTGGTGGGAGTACTGGCGCCCAGGCAGGGGACGTTTTTCGGCGAAAACCGGAACGACAATGTCGTGTCCCTTCCGGTGGAGACGGCGTCGCGGCGATTTCCAGAGGCCGAACAGACAGTAATTTACGTGCAGGCCAGGGAAGGGGTGCGCGAGACGGCGCGCTCCGAAACCGAGACGATCCTGCGGTTGACCCGCCAGGTGCCGCCTGGCGCGCCGAGTGACTTTAATCTCTCAACGGCCGACCAGATCATCGCGCAGTTTGATCGTATCGGCGCGCAGATCTTCTTTGCCACCATCGGGCTGGCCCTCGTATCCCTGGTCATTGGTGGCATCGGGATCGCCAACGTGATGGTGATCAGCGTGACCGAACGGACGCGCGAAATCGGCCTGCGCCTGGCGATTGGGGCCAGGCGGCAGGACGTAAGGCTGCAGTTCCTGATGGAGTCGGCGATCCTGGCCGGCATCGGCGGCTTGGCCGGAGTAGGCATCGCGCTGGCCCTGGGGGGGGTGGCCGCCGTGTTCGCCCCGGCGTTCCCCGCCCTGCCGCCGGTCTGGGCCGTGCTCGCCGGTGTCAGCAGCGCGGTCGTGGTGGGCGTGGTCGCCGGCTACTGGCCCGCGCGCCGCGCCTCGCGTCTCGACCCCGTCGAAGCGCTCAGACATGAATAGGTCCTGGACCCTAGACTTTTAGAAGGCTCCGACGCTGAGCCCGATCGTGAAGCTCCGGCCGCGCGACGGTGCGAACTGGAAGTGGTCACGGTAGTAGCGGTTGGTGAGGTTCTCCACCGCGAAGGTCAACGCGAGGCGGTCGCGGCCACGCGTCAGGTTGATGCCCGCGCCGGCGCGCTGCACCGTGAAACTATCAAGTGATAGCAGGTCCTGCGGGATGAGGAACGGCGAGCTGAGCAGCGCCTGCGCCACGCGCGTCACTTCTCCCTGCGCCCGCACCCCGTACTCCACCCACCATCGTCCGCGCGCATTGGTAAAGCGCGCGTTGGCCACGAGCTTCGACGGCGTGATGTTGTCGGCGGGCGTGTCGCCAAGCGACGCCAGCGTGAGCGGGTCGGTGCCTTTGGTGATGGTGCCGCGAGTGAATGCCGCCGCGCTTGATAACGTCACGATGCCGCGGTCGAACACCAAAGGCGCGTCAGCCGAAAATTCCACGCCGCTGATGCGCACGTCGGCGTAGTTGGTGGCCTGTGCCAGGGGGCCGGCCGGTGTGGTGGCCACTACGAGATCCTGTGCGATGAAGTTCTGGTACTGATTGAGGAACGCATACGCGCCGCCCGACAGCCGGCCGAAGCGGAACTTTGCGCCCACGTCGAAGTTGTTACCCACCTCGGGTTTCACGAGCACGTTTGGCGCGATGTTGCCGACCGTGGCGGGCCCGGCAAACAACATCTCTTCCAGATTCGGGTGGCGGTACGTGCGGCCGAAGCGGACAAACGGGTTGATGCGTCCGTCAGTGTTGGCCACGAGGCCGATATCTCCGGTCAGCACCTTGCGGCTGTAGGCCGCGCCGTTGATGTCGGGCAGCGTGACGGGGTCAATCGCGGGCGTCGCGCCGGCTACCAGCGGATCGACGGTGTATCCCGGCGTTGCCTCGGTCGTGACGTTGTAGAAGTCTCCGCGCAGGCCGGCGACCAGCGATACGTTCGAGCGCAACCGCCATTCGTCCTGCGCGAACACCGCGATGTTACGCAGGCTGGCGTCCGGCACGCGGACCGGGTTCGCCACGGTGGGCGGGCCCAGCGCCGTGGGCGCCGGGAAGACGATGGCCGCAGGACCTCGCTGGCCAAGCACCACCTGTCCGACCATCGACATGGTTGTCGTTGTGGTACGCGCGTCGCTGCTGCGATCCCGATAAAACGTCACACCCGTCGTCAGCACGTGATTTGACGCCGGCACCCACACGGCCTGCAGGTCCACACCAGGCGTCCACACGCGCTGTTCGGTCTGGGAGAGCACATCCAGGCGCATGACACTGATGGGGAAGAAGCGGGTCGGTGTGGGTACCGGAAACTGCACCGGCAACTGGTTTTCGAGCAGGCGCGACGTGCGTTGGTAGTAGGTGGTCAGCGAGAGGTTGGCGAGCCAGGGTGTGATGGCCTGGGCTTCGTAGCGCACCGACAGGCGGTCGAGCCGGCTGTGTGGCAATGAGGTGGCATTGAAGAAATACGGCTGCGCGAAGTCGGGGAAGCCGACGTCTTCCATGCGGCGCTGCTGGTAGCGCAATTTCAGCGTCCGCCTGTCGGCAATTTTCACCAGTGCAGCCGCGTTGACGAAATACCCCTTCGCCTGCGAGTTGAGAATCTCATTGCTCGTACGCACGTACGGGGCGTTGAAGGGTTCGGGGAACGCCTTGAACGAAAACTTGAAGACTTCGTCCACCGTGTCAGCCCGCCGCACGGTGCCGTTCGCGAAGAAGCGCGAGGTGTCTTCCGATGTGAGGGCGCCCGCCCGGTAGTTGCCGTACTCTTCTGCGCCACCCTGCACACGTAGGGCATACCGCGGCGCGGTGACGCCGACTGTCAGCGTGCCCCGGCGGCCCTGTTCGTTGGAGCTGTAGTAGCTGTTGGCGCCGTACAAGAACTGGCGTGAATCGGTGAACGACAATTCGTTGGTGATGATGTTGATGGTGCCTGCGAGCGCGTCCGACCCGTAGAGCAGTGTGCCCGCGCCGTTCACAATCTCCATTCGGGTGATCGTGTCGGGTGCGATGAGTCCCACTTCGGCGCCGGTACGGTCCGTGGCCTGGCGCGCCGTGTTGAGGCGCTCACCATCCACCAGCACAAGCATGCGTGTGGAATCGAGGCCGCGCAGCCGGGGCCGCACGCCGAACGGACCGTTGCCCACTTGGGTGATGTTCGCGACCGTCGCGAGTGCGTCACCGGTCGAGAGCGGATTGGTCTGCGCGAGCGCCGCGCCAGAGAGAGTCTCCACATGGAGTGGGATGGTGCGGTTCTCACGTTCAGCTCTTGCCGCCGTCACGCTCACTTCTGTGTTCATCACGCCCAGTTCCAATTGCACGGCCAGCGTCATCTGTTCTTCGGCATGCGCGAGCACTACTGTGCGCGCGGCCTCGGAGAAGCCCTGACGCGTGACGAGTATCAGGAACGTGCCCGCACTCGGCGCGTCAAACGCATACCGTCCATCCGCGCCCGTCGTGACCGTTCGTTCACGGCCGGTCGCTAGTTCACGCAGGACCACTTTCGCGCCAGACACAACCGCACCGGTCGCATCCGATACCACACCACTGACATTGGCCGCCCACGCCGGCGTCGAAGAACACAACAACGCAAGGCACACAAATATTCCGGTAAGACGCGTGCGCATACGACCCCCTCCGAGGAAGAAACGAAAATCTGAAAACTAGAATCGGTAATCGAAACTAGGCTGGGGGTGGGCGTGGTGCGAAGGGAAGGAACGACGCGGGTGGAAGAGTGCCGGTCACAGCCGGCATGTCACAGAGTGAAATCGCGAGGTGCGCCGGACGACGGCTTCGTCGAAGGAAGGCGAGGCCAAGCAGGATCAACGTCGCCAGGCCCGTCAGACTGACCGTGGTCTGCGCGAGTGCCGCGACCACTTCCGGCATGGCCGGAGCCGTCAGATCGAGATCACGCGCGAGTGCAGGCCCGTGCAGCGTGGCGGTCAGCAACCAGACAGCAATGGCCTGCCGGCTCCGAATGACCGAGATGCCGCGACGATGCAGGTGGAAGAGGGCGGCAAGTAGGGCCGCAGCGATGGCCCAGCGCATGACCAGCGCGAGGTCGAGCAGTTGCCCATCCCACATCTGGTTTCCAAACAGCCAGACGTGAAATGCGACAAGCAGCGCACCCGTCAGGGTCAGAGTCTTACGGACCATCGCCACCACTCTATCGCAAGCGGTGGGCCATCGCGGATTCGGGCAGGATTGCCAGGGAAACAGTCACTTTGGCTCCCATGCCGCACGGCCGAATCGACCCAACTGGGGAATCTTCTCCATCGATTTCTACTAGGCGGTCTCAGTCTGGAGGGACATGGCTCGTCCCGCTGTTGGATCGCAAGTCTCCCAGTACCGCCTCGAACGCGTGCTCGGCGCACACCTCGCCGTTTGACGCGCTGGTGGTGGTGCTTGAAGGCGCGCTCGCCTTGACCATCGGGGGAGTCTTGATATCTGCAAAACCTGGCGCAATCGTCCGCATGCCCGCTGGCATTCCTCATAGCCTGGACGCACCCGTGGCGGCGCGCATGTTGTTGACGATGCTGAAGGCGAGCTGAGGGGCTCGCGCGCGGCTATGCGGTGCCGGCCGAGGATCGGCGATTCATGTAACCGCGAAGGCCCTTGACGTTGATCGAAATGACGATCAGGCCGCGAGACGTGGCCATGATGTCGACGTCGAAGTCATGGCCGCGTTCGGTGAGCCGCTCGACGACGTACGACAGCGTTTGCGTGGCCAGCGGACTGGCGTCATCTTTCGCGTCACCACGTTCGGCGGCCACCGTCACCCATGTGTTGTCGGTGCGCCTGGAGTCGCGTCCGGGGCGGTCGGAGCGCTTGATGCGTTGAATGGTCACGCTGATGGCGTTGACGACCCTGTTCTGCCACACCCATTCGCGGACGTCGTCCACGCTCATAGCCCCGGAGACCACCTGCGCCCGCTTGTCGTCCCACACCGCCAGCCAGCGCTGTTCTTCCGCCGTAAACGCTTCGTCAGTCACCGGGCGATCGTACACGAAAATTTCAGCAACTCACCAGGTCCGCAATCACGTGTGCCGCGGTGTACGCCGTCGCATCCGGCCTTAAGAATCGCGCCCCGCCAGGCAGATCATCGCCCATGGTGATGATCCCAGGTTCAACCAGACGGCCGGCTCGGATCTGGGGGGGGGCGATCGTGGCCACGTGCGCGTTGCAGATACACGCGCGGCCCTCGGTCGCCGCCTGATCGCCGCCCTTCGATTCATAGACGTTGACGGGCTCAGCGGGACATCGGAATCCCACGGTGCCGTCGGTAGTCCGATAGGCCTCGCGCAGGTACGCGAGGGCGCAAATGCGCGGACGCACGTCGAGAACACCTTCCTCCGACAAGGTGCCAGGCACGCGCGCCACCTTAAACGGAAATCCGGTCGGTGAGGCTTTGGGGTCAGCGAAGACGTCCGTCGCTCCAGATCGCACCTACTCCAACAGCATGTACTTGAAGTCGGCGCGCAGGCCGGACTCGGCGCGGGCCTCTACCTGGCTGCGTCGGTCGTGGCGCGGGTGCTGCTGCCAGTAGCCGTAGCGGTCTTTCATGTCCGACGCGCGGACATCTGACGCAGTCGTCTCTTTCGCTCTGCCGAGCTAACATTGGTGGCTCACAAGGAGCGAGAGATGCCCCATCCCGTGTACGAGGCCCAGCAACTTGGCCAGAGCCTCTGGTTCGACAATATTCATCGCGCGATGTTCGAGTCGGGCGAACTCGCCCGACTGATCGACCGCGACGGCATCGTCGGCGTGACCTCGAACCCTGCAATTTTCGAAAAAGCGATCGCCGGCAGCACGGCGTACGACGCGGCGATAGGCGCGTTCCTCGCGCGATCGGCCGCCGATGCGCAGGCGGTGTACGAGCATCTGGCCATTGATGACATCCGCGCGGCAGCCGATCTGCTGCAACCGGTGCACGCCGGCACCAGGGGACGCGACGGGTACGTCAGTCTCGAAGTGTCGCCATACCTCGCTCGGTCCACCGAGGACACAGTGGCGGAGGCGCGTCGTCTTCATGCGACTGTCGCGCGTGCGAACGTCCTCATCAAAGTGCCGGCCACGCCTGAAGGCGTTGCTGCCATCCAGCAACTGATCGCGCTCGGCATCCCGGTGAATGTCACGCTGATCTTTTCAATCAAGGTGTATGCGGCCGTCGCCGAGGCGTACTGCGCCGGCCTGGAACAGTTCATCCTGTCTGGGGGAGACCCCCGACAGGTGTTGAGCGTCGCCAGCTTCTTTATCAGCAGAATCGATACGGCGGTTGATGCCCATGTTGCCGCGGCGATCGAGACCTCGGCCGACCCCGACCGTCGGGCGCAACTGCAGCGCCTGATGAGCCAGACCGCGATCGCCAATGCCCGTATGGCGTATGTGCACTACCAGCAGCTGGTGGCCTCCGAGCGATGGAAGACACTGGCCGCGAAGGGTGCATTGCCGCAGCGCCTGCTCTGGGCATCGACGGGCACCAAGGATGCCCGATTGTCGCGAACGTACTACGTCGATGAGCTGATCGGGCCCGACACCGTGAACACCGTTCCCGCCGACACCCTGCAGGCATTCATCGCTGACGGGCACGTGCGAGCCAGCCTGGCCGAGAACCCAGACGACGCCCGGAACAACCTCGGGGCTCTCGAACGTGCCGGCATTTCCCTGGACGCCGTGACTGACATCCTACTCGTGCAGGGGCTGGCGGCGTTCTCATCGTCATTTGACCGTCTCCTCGGAGCCATTGAGCGCAAGCGCCAGGACGTGCTGGGGCCCGCGCTGGCCACGCAGCAGATTGCTGCCGGCGACCTGGCCACGGCATTCAAACGGACGCTCGATGAGTGGAGAGAGGGCGGTAGAGTGCGTCAACTGTGGCGGCGCGACGTGGCCCTGTGGACCGGTGGCGACGAAGCACAGTGGTTGGGATGGCTCGACGCCATCGAAGTCGGCCGTCAGAATCTTGCGACATTCGCCAGTCTCCGGCGCGACGCCGCAGGTTTCTCCCACGTGGTCATCCTCGGCATGGGCGGCTCCAGTCTTGGCCCCCGGGTGCTACGGCAGATGTTCGGACAGGCGCCTGGATATCCCGAACTGCAGGTGATCGATTCGGTCGATCCCGGACAGATTCGCGGTGTGGAGGAGGGGCTCGACCTGGCTCGCACACTGTTTGTCGTCGCCTCCAAATCCGGCGGCACCGCAGAGACGATGGCTCTGTATGCGTACTTTGACGGGCGACTGCGCGACGCCGGAATCGCCGCGCCCGGACAGCATTTCGTGGCGATTACGGACCCTGGAACATCGCTGGCAAGGCTGGCTTCGGACCAGGGCTTCCGCCATGTGGTGCCGGGCAGGCGCGATGTGGGAGGCCGGTTTTCAGCCTTGACGGTTTTCGGACTCGTGCCCGCGTCACTCATGGGTCTTGACGCCGGGGCGTTGCTCGACAGGGCCGAGGTGATGGTGCGCGCGTGTGCGGCCGCCGTTCCTCCACACGCGAATGCCGGTGTGGCCCTGGGTATCTTCCTGGGGACGGCCGCAGCGCACGGCCGCGACAAACTCACGTTGACACTCTCGCCTTTGGTGCGGGCCCTTGGAGCCTGGCTGGAGCAATTGATAGCCGAATCGACAGGTAAGGGTGGCCTTGGCATCGTGTCCGTTGACGGCGAACCGCTCGGCCTTCCCGATGCGTACGGACCCGATCGCGTGTTCGTCCACCTGAGGACGGCAGCGGAGTCGGACTCGTCGCTCGATGAGTCACTTGCACGACTCGAGCGCGCGGGACATCCAGTCGTACGCATCGTGCTGCACGAATCGATGGACATCGGCCAGGAATTCTTTCGGTGGGAAGTGGCCACCGCCGTCGCTAGCGCCGTCCTCGGTGTGAATGCGTTCAATCAACCGGACATCGAAGCGGCCAAAGTCGCCACCCGCGGCTTCATGAAGGCGTACGAGCAGGGGTTGTCACCAGTGGCGGCCACGCCCCTCCTCGAGTGCGACGGCCTTCGGTTCCACGTAGACGGAGTCAACGCAGACGCCCTGGCATCGGCGACGTCGGCTGAGGCGCTCGTTTCCGCACATCTCGCGCGCCTCGTTTCGGGTGACTACTTTGCCGTGAACGCATTTCTTTCAATATCGGACGATCACGATCGTGAACTGCAGGCTGTCCGTCACCTGGTACGCGCCTACGCGCGAGTGGCCACGACCCTGGGCTATGGTCCGCGTTTCCTGCACTCCACCGGGCAACTCCACAAGGGTGGCCCGGACAGCGGCGTATTTCTGGTGATCGTGTCTGACGATGCGTGGGATCTGCCGGTGCCTGGCACGAGTTACACGTTCGGCGCCATGAAGCGGGCGCAGGCTCTGGGCGACTATCAGGTGTTGGTCGAGCGCGGCCGGCGCGTGCTGCTCGTGGAAATCAGCACCGACACAGTCGCGGGACTGCGCCGGCTGCGGAAGATGTGTGAAGCCGCGCTCAGCGGTTAGAGCCTTTTTGTTTGCGTGGTGGCCCCTTGGGCTGGCTCTCAAGCCAGAGGGGCCGCCACACACAAGCGACAAACACTTTAGTAGTCCTGTTCCGCCAGGGTCTCGAGCGCGGAGCTGTCGAGAATCACGAACCCATTCTTGTCAGTCAGCAGTACGTTGTCTTTGCTCCATCGGCTCATGATGCGGATGCAGGTCTCGATGGTGGTGCCGGTGAGGTCTGCCAGTTCCTGCCGTGACAGGGCCATCGGGACGAACACGCCACCTCGATCGGCCGGCCCATCTGGCTGCCGAGCTTCCGGCACAGCCGGGCGAAGCGCGACTCGACCCGCCCGCCCGTGAGCTCTGCCAGTCGAGCGGTCAGTTCCATCAGGCGAATCGACAGGCTGCCCCAAAGGCCGCGCACGAGCGACGGCCGTTCTTCCAGCAGCGCAAAAAAAACGCCGGCCTCGGGGTCAGTAGGCAGATGGGCGGCTCGATGGCACCAGCGCACGCGGGGTAGGGCCGCGCTTCGTAGGCCGCCAAGGCTCCAAGCAAGCCACCGGGCCCGAAGATCTTAAGAATGCGATCGTGCCCATTGCGCGCGCGCTTGAATACCTTGACCCTGCCGGTCACGGCGGTTCACGCGCAGTGCGAACTGCTGATATCCACGCTTGCGTACGTGGGCCAGCGCGACGAACAGGCTGCCGGCGCGACGTGTGGCCAGGCTATGGCTGTGCTGGCGATTGAGGGTGCGCAGATTCTGACCCGGACCGACTGCGGCCTTGCCGAACGCGGTGGCGTGCTCGGTGAACTTGACCAGGCGGCACCGCAGGTCAAGCGGAAGATTGTGGAAGCCGCCGTGGCGTGCACTGCCGCCGATCGGCAGGCGACTACCGCCAAGGCTGAGCTCCTGCGGGCCGTCTCAGCCTCAATCAGCTGCCCGATGCCGCCCATCCTGCTGGGCTGAGTCGCTTCGTGGCATCATAGTTAGAGCATGCGTATGGCCACACCCACTAAGACCACGACCCGCTTTGATTGGAGCGACCCGTTCCTTCTCGACCAGCAACTGACCGAGGACGAGCGGATGATCCGCGAGACCGCGCGCGCATATTGCACCGACAAGCTAGCGCCACGTGTGCTTGAGATGTTTCGCCACGAAGGCGTTGACGAGCGCATCTTCCGCGAGTTTGGCGCGCTTGACATGCTCGGCATAGTCATACCCGAAAAGTACGGTGGCTCCGGGATGGGCTATGTGGCGTATGGACTTGTGGCGCGCGAGGTTGAACGCGTAGACTCGGGCTTCCGGTCGATGATGAGCGTGCAGGGCTCGCTGGTGATGGTGCCCATCAATGAGTTTGGCACAGAAGTGCAGAAGCAGAAGTTCCTGCCGAAACTCGCCACTGGCGAGTGGATCGGGTGCTTCGGTCTGACCGAGCCGAATTACGGTTCCGACCCGGGCGGCATGACCACGCGCGCAATGCGCGTGGACGGCGGGTATCAGATCACCGGCACCAAGTCCTGGATCACCAACAGCCCCATCGCCGACGTCTTCATCATCTGGGCCAAAGACGATGAAGGTGAGATCCGTGGATTTGTGCTTGAGAAAGGAATGAAGGGTTTGAGCGCTCCGGCCATTCACGGCAAGGTCGGGTTGCGCACGAGTATCACCGGCGAAATTGTGATGGATGCGGTGTTGTGTCCTGAAGAGAACGCTTTCCCTGATGTTAGAGGACTCAAGGGGCCGTTTACGTGTTTGAACAGCGCGCGGTACGGTATCGCGTGGGGCGCGCTGGGCGCTGCGGACCCGGCGCGGGTGCTGCCGCTGCTCGGTCTGTTCGCCAATCTTGCGCTGATCTCGTCGTTCCTGAGTGGCGCGCTCGGACTCTTCGACTGGCTCGCCGACAGGCTGCGCATCGCCGATGATCGTCGTGGGCGGGCGAGGACGGTACTGATCACGCTGGGTCCCCCGGCGCTAGCGAGCCTAGCCTGGCCCGATGGTTTCTTGGCGGCAATAGGCTTTGCGGGGCTGCTGGCTGCGATTCCCGCGCTG